>SBAY01000298.1 GCA_005239945.1 Nitrospira sp. | reverse complement strand
TTATTTTGCTAACAAAGTTTAGTGATAATTCTCCCCGCAGTAGCTTAGCTTGGTCGTTAGACATACACAATCTATACAAAAACAATGGAGTAATCAAAATGAAAGCAAATATAATAATTGAAAAAGATAGAGATGGATATTACGCCTTTTGTCCTGAAATGAAAGGATGTCATACTCAAGGAGATTCCTTTGAAGAAGTTTTAAAAAATATTAAAGAAGCTATAGAACTTTATTTGGAGACGTTATCTCTGGAAGAAAAAGAATATTGTTTAAACAGAGAAATATTAACAACCTCTTTGGAGGTGAATGTTGTCTAAATTACCAAGATTTACTACCGAAGAAGCTGAAAAAATATTGTTTAAAGGAGGTTTTCAACATATAAGGAGTAAAGGGAGTCATAGAATATACCAAAAAGGTGAAGAAAGGTTTGTTTTGCCATTTCACAAGGGGAAGATATTACATCCCAAAATTATTAAGGCACTTTTTGAACTTATAGATGAGGAAGAGATTTAGAGGCAGAGCTAGGGTAGATGGACAGAGCTATGGTCGGACCTCGAATTGAGAATTAACTATCAAAAGAAGAAAAGGAAAGAGACGGCGGAGTGTAGATTATTCTAACCCGTCGCTGAAGCTAACTGCGGGGACTGGGGCGTGTTTGAGATAGTTTTACGGTTTATTAAAGTTTTATTTTGCTTACAAAGTTTGGTGGTAAATCCCCCCGCAGTAGCTTATCTTTATCGTTAAACAGAATTGCACTCGATTTTTGTAATGGGTCAGTATTTGGTGTGAAAAAATATGTAACCACAAAGATTGAGAACGGAAGCCTCAACTTGTTGAAGACATTTTTCCCGAACAAGTTTGAGCTTCCATCTTCTACGGTATCGGGTTTCCATCTTTCCTGATATGGGACTGCCGTCCAATTCAAAAGACTATCTGCAAATGGATACACTGAAACCTTTTATTTACTCTCCCCACCCCTTTGACCCTTTCCATAAAATTTAATCACCCTGAAATTGGCGTTGGTACTTGAAGACAGATTGATTATGCTCTTTGAGGGTAGATGAGAATTTATGGCTACCATTATTCATAGAAACGAAATATAAATAATCCACCCTGGCGGGATATAAGGCACTTTTAATCGCACTTAACCCTGGATTAGCAATTGGTCCTATGGGAAGCCCTCTATTTCGATAGGTATTGTAGAAAGAGTCAACCTCCAAATCCTTTTTTGTTAAATCCCCATTAAACTCAGGCAGGAGGGCATAAATTACGGTTGGGTCGCTTTCCAGGGGAATATTTTCCTTTAAGCGATTATGAAAAACGGCCGAGACAAGATGTCTTTCTTCAGGTAGTCTTGCCTCTTTTTCAATGAGAGACGCTAAGGTAAGCATCTGATGAAAAGAAAATCCAAGTGCCTTTGCCTGCTCTATATCTTCAGGCATAATTACCTTTCTTAACTGAGAAACCATCATTTCGATTATCTCTTCCTCTTTGGCTCCCTTAAAGAGACAATATGTTTCCGGAAATAAATATCCTTCCAAAGTTGGAGCGTCAATGCCTAATTTTGATATGAATTCTTTATCTTTAGTCAGGCGAATGAATCTTTCTCTATCGACAAACCGCTTTTGGGCTAAAAGGTCTGCTATTTGAAATATATTGTATCCTTCCGGGATAGTAAAAGAGACTTTGATGTATTCTCCCTGGACTAATTTGGCTAAAATTTCAGGCATATTCATCGAAGGACTAAGTTCATATTCCCCTGCCTTTATCTTATGTTGAGATTTTTCCCAAATAGTCAATAATTCAAAGGCAATCGCATTTTGTATGACACCTTCAGCCTCTAAAAGTTCAGCAATCTTTTTTAACCCATCCCCTTTACGAATGTCAATAGTTTTAACTCCAGTAAATGATTTGTCTACTGGAACATAAATCTGGTATAAAATTAATATTGAAAGAGCCAAGGCTAATATAAAGATAAAGAATAATATTTTTTTAATCATACTGCCCTCTACTTTAATATATCTTCAATTCAGACATTAGACCATAGACTAAAGACTAAAGACTTAAGTCATAAGCGGTTAGCCGGAAGCTTATGCTTTCAATTTTTGGATGAGACAGGTGTTCATACATTATCTTTTCCTCCATCTGACCGCTGACAGCTGAACGCTGAATGTTTACTCTAAGTCTGATGTCTAAAGTCTGAAGTCTAATGTCTGAATTGAAGTCCCGCTTTCCTCACCTATTGTTTTCCTAAAGTCTTAAGTATTTCCTTTATCTTCTGTAGTTGTTCTCCAAATCCAGCCCAATTTCCTTCGCGCAGGTGTTTTTCTGCATTTTGGAAATAGGCTAATCCTTGTGCCGCAAGTTCTTTGATTGACAGAGGTTTTTCTTCTTTTACCTCTTCTTTTTCCTTAATTTGTGTTGGAGTTATCACCCCACCAAAAATCTCTGATAGGGATTGCTCTAAATTTTCTTTCATAGCAATCCTATCGCCAAAACCGACAATGACCCTTTTTAATTCGGGGATTTTACCTTCCTGGGCAACCAAATAAAGTGGTTGAACATAAAGCAGGGAATTTTCAATAGGTATGACCAATAAACTTCCGCGATTGACATTGGATCCGCGTTGGTCCCAGAGCGATAATTGTTGGGATATTTCTGCATCCTGATTAATTCTCGCCTCGATTTGAGTCGGCCCATAAATCAACTTCTCCTTGGGGAAATTATAAGCTAACAACTTACCATAATTTGGTGCATCACATCTTGCCGCCAGCCAGGCTATCATATTATCTTTGCGAGCAGGGGTAAATGGAATCATCAAGATAAACTCCTCTTTTTCCTCCCCGGCTAATTTCATAATGGTATAGTAGGGTTCCATGGCTTGCGTAGTTTCTCCCACAACCTTTTTAGGTATAGCCCATAGGTCTTCTTTATTATAAAATACCTGTGGGTCATGCATGTGGTAGGCACTATACATCATTGCCTGAATAGTGAACATATCCACCGGATACCTAAGATGATTCCTTAAATCAGGAGACATATTCTCTAATGGTAAAAAAACTCCAGGAAATATCCTCGTATAGCTCTGAATAATCGGGTCATCCTTATCACTGATATAGAATTTCATATCCCCGTTGTAGGCATCGATTACTACCTTGACTGAATTCCTGATATAATTATTTGCCCTGCCCATGGTTTTTGGATACATAGGTTCTGAGTATGGATACATATTGGTTACGGTATATCCATCACAAATCCAATATAATCTCCCATCGGATAAAACCATGTATGGGTCACGGTCATAACTAATAAAGGGACATACCTTCTCTATTCGCTCTTTTATTCCCCGATATAACATTATCTTGCTTTTTTCGGTAATCTCGTTTGAGAAAAATATCTTAGGTTCTTGAAATTTCAGAGCAAATAACATCTTTCGAAATAATGAATCGATTGGAATATCCCCTTTGCCGGTATAGTTAGTATAGACATTCTTATCTCCAGCCGGATAGTCAAATTCCTTTGCCTTAGTCTGGACAAAACAATATTCATTAGGTAATTCACCATAATAAATTTCAGGTTGCTTTAACTTAAGGTCCGTCAGCGAGACAGGTGGAATATCTTTAATCATAAATTCAGGTAAGCCTTCCTTAGAAATCCTGTTCACGGGCCCCAGACAAATCCCATAACCATGTGTATAAGTAAGATGTTCATTCATCCATATCTTGCTTGGTAGATGTTCATAAGATAGCTCTCTTGGGGAAAGCATTACCTGACGATATTCACCATTAATTACATATCTATCATTATCCACATCAACAAATTTATAATAGGTCCGAATCTCTTGTAACTGTCCATAAGTAGCCAGAAGTGGCTCCTGGTCCCATAATCGAATATTTTTTATGGTCAGAGTATTGGCTTTTATATCCTGAGCGGTCAAGGTTTCTTCAGCCGGGAATTCCTTTGTCTGGACTTCATCGAGATTATAGGCGGCTCGGGTGTATTTAATATTCAATTTTATATACGGCTCTTCCATCCTTATCTCATTAGGTGCCACTTGAAATCGCTGGATAATTTCAGGATAAATTTTACCACCGACCACCGATATAAGTAACATTAATCCACATAACCCGAGCACTATTTTCCAATTAGTAAAAAAGATATTTATCAGAAAAGCAACGGCGGTAATTAATCCTAACCCAAAAAGGATTTTAAGCACAGGCAAGACGGCATGAATATCCGTAAAACTTGCCCCAAAGACTACCCCCCTCGGTGAATAAAGTAATTCATACATACTCAAATTATAACCAAGGCTGATTAAAACTAAGATTAAACTTGCCAGGAGACAAATATGAATCTTAAGTGACGCTGCCATTCGTAATCCCCGTGTGGTTATCCGCAGTCCCCCTCCAAAGAGATACACACCAATAGTTAATATTGCCCCTAATCCAATGCTAAAACATAGGAGTTGATAGACATATTTTATAAACGGTAATTTAAAGACATAAAAGCTGATGTCTTTGGAGAAAATGGGGTCAAGTGAGCCAAAAGATGCAGGACTTATAAATTGAAGAAATTCCATCCATTTTCCCGCAGAGCCGAAGGCAACAAAAACAGCCATAAGAAAGACAGAGCCTAATAAAATTTTGTTTAAATGTGGTTCGTATTTTTCTTTATTTGGTATCTCAAACAAATCAGGTTCTATCACCAGGAGCTTTCTTTTTGGAGAAAACACAGCGGCCCAAAAGGGATTAATAAAGGTTAACAAAAAGAAAAGGACGCCGGCAATTACCCCCAGCCAGATTTTAGAGGTCAATATCTTCAGGAATACAGCCTCAAACTCAACTGAGTCAAACCAGATCCAATCGGTGTATAGATTAACTATCTTGCCTCCCAAAGAACTTAAAATAAACAACAAACCTACTAACCATATAACTATTTTTCTTGCATTCATTTTACTTTGCCTCCTTTATGCCTTTATTCTACCACTTTTTTGCTTTATTGTCAATACAAATCGAAAGGGAGACATTCGGGAAATAGTGCTTAATTTAGCCACAAAGTCACAAAGACACTAAAAGAGCTTTGAGCTTGGAGCATAGAGCTTGGAGAAAAAGAATTTCTGTGCTCCGTGCTCTTTGCTCAATGCTAATTCTTTGTGTCTTAGTGACTTTGTGGCATATCTTTCCTTCCTTGCTTAACATTTTTCATTTTGCAGAAGTCATTTTGAATTCTTTGTGCAATATTATTCCATCTTTCGGTATATAAAAAACTTTCTTTCATCTCTTTCCACATTTCCACCAGCAGATCAAAGGGGAAGGCAAGAGTCATCAATTCTTTTGGTAACCTTGCTCTTGCGAAGATATCGTGAAGTCCCCAAACCGCCTTTTTCTCACCACCTCGTGCGTATCGCAATGGCAAAGTAATAATAGAACCACATGCTGAGGCAAATCTTGCTACAATACGATTTTCCTCTTGTGGAGCATCAAAGTATAACAGATAGACCAAAGCACTAAGTTGGTCGGGATTGGCAAAAAATATAACAACCTCAGGTTTCTCTAAGTCGCTAAATTTTTCCAGTGGTTTGAAAACAACAGCACCTTTGGTTTTCTCCTGGGGTCTTAAGGATTCAACATATCTCTTTGCTAACTCAGGTGTCTTAACAAATCGCTCACATGCTCTAAACAAAAACCCATGGGATAGGAAATATTCTATTCCCTCGAAAATCCAATCTTTATAACCCAAATGAAAGGCTGAACACTCCCAACCTGTGGAGTTCTCATCAAAGGCTACAGTTTTACCTCTGGCACTTGCCAATATCAATGGCATGATACAGCCATTCCCTGGCTTTTCAACCCCTATAGCCCTTTCGGGTTTCTTATTCGCAAAGTAAAAACCAATTGGTGAATATTGCATAGCCAATTTCTGTTTAAAAATTTCGCTTATTTCCACAATTTTTGTCATCGTCGACATCCTCGAGGTATTCAACTTAAGTCAAATTTCACCTAATGATTTGCGTATTTGCGAAGTTGCCTTTAGGCAATTTACCGAAGCGTCGCAAATACGCTGTTATATGAAATGGCAGTTTTTTCACTATTTGATAATATATTTTTCAGTCATATTTTAATATCCCATCAATCCATTTATCCTGAGAAATTCCTCTAGAGTATTGAATGCTGTCAGAAATAATGGTGTTCCAGCAAAAGATAAAGGTGAAACAGGCCCTACCGTCATAAATGCATATTGTCGAGAAGCAATATCAAAAGCACTATGTGGATCGCGGAACGACTGATACAGTTTTAGCGCGTTAGGATCTCCCCCAATGATTTCTTTAAGAGACATAAACTCGGTTCCTAAGGCTAAACCAAACCCAAAGAAACAAATTCTCAGTTGCCCAATAATCTCTCTATGCAAACTTGATAATGTCTGGCTGATAAACATCCATCCAAGCCCATACTTTCTGGTAGTTCTTACTGCATCCAGAAGTGAAAGTCTAACACTTTCCTGTTTTTCATTTTCAATTTTTTCTCTTGGAGCTAATCTGTGTGCTTCATCCAAGATAACCAGGGTGTTTAAAAATCTATTCTGTTGGTAAGCATGCTCAGCCGTATAAGTCAACCCATCCAATAGTCTTTTTATAACCAATGCTTGGATGGTATCATTCCAAAAAAGTCCTGTTGCCATTTCTCTGGATAAATCTATCACCACAACAGGACGGCGAGTTCTATTTAAATCAAATGTTTGGCTTATAAGGTTATCCACACTAACGACATTTGGGCGATTTCTTCTGAATAGTTCGGCAACAGGAAGCCAGAGGTTATTAAAAAATTCATCCTGGTTTGCTTCACGATAAACTGTGTTAAATCTATCACGAGATTCCTGAGATCTATAGAATTGCATCTGAACATTTCCATCCCCAAGAATTTGCCATGCACGATTAAAAGATACACGGTTATATAAATCTTGCAATGTAACATGTGCCCTTTGCAATCTCTCTGCTAAAACTCCTGATGCTATCCTTCTATTCTCCCCTTTTGGAATCGAGAGGCGTTCAAAGAAAGCAGATTCATAGAGGATTTCACTGAAAAGGTCCCATCTATCCAAAACCAATTCTCTAACACTTCTGATTATTACCTCTTTGTTTAGGTGTGAAAGAACACTGGATAAATTTAAGGGAAAACCTTCTGCTCTCAGTTCCTCTCTTACATCTTTTGAAAACTCACCCTGCGGGTCTATAACAAATATAGCCATATCAGAATATCTTGCATAAGATAAGAGGATCATCTTAGCCAGAACTGATTTGCCAGAACCAGTCTTCCCAAAGATTCCAAGGTGATATGCCTCTCCTGCCCCATGAGCTCCTGTCCCAAAATGTTTAAACCAAAGAGGTAATTTAGGGGTTGAACCGTATACATGGCCTAAGTAACATATTTCATCCCGATATCTTTCTAACAGCTTATCTAATATCTGATCAGTAGCTAAATGGATAAATGTCCCTGTAGCTGGAACAGTTCCCAAAATACTGGGTTCAAATTTACTACTATCATCACTAAATACAGCACTTACTGCCATATCTCCAAGATGAGTATCTTGCTGCCCACTTACAGGATTAACCTGTCCCCTTTGCCTTGCAAGAGACCTTATTGTTGGATCCTCAAGCCAGATATTTTTAAGTTGAACTTCTGTTATTTGTCCTAATGCATAATGAGATTTTCCATCTTGAGAAAAGTTAAAAAGAGCAAGTTCACCCACTAATTTTTTGTTAATCGCTGTTCCAAGAATGTCTAAAGAAAGCTTACTGGTGGAAGAAGGAGACCCTATCGTTCCAATCCGCTCAGAGGAACTGATTAATTGTTCAATATTAGTATTTTTATTAGTCATAATATTTATTTACCTC
Organism: Nitrospira sp.; assembly: GCA_005239945.1. GTDB lineage: Bacteria > UBA9089 > CG2-30-40-21 > CG2-30-40-21 > SBAY01 > SBAY01. The sequence goes on along the minus strand of SBAY01000298.1, from coordinate 18,229 downwards.
CCACTTTCGGTTCTAAAACCATGCATACTGAAGAAAATTTCTCCTACATCTCCTTGATGTAATTCTGTCATTCGTCTGGTAGCTGCCTGTCTAAATGCAGGAATTGCACTTCCAAGATGTTTTACCATCCTATCTGCCATATAGAGAGGATATGGCTCAAGAATACCAGGCGTTCCACATTGATATTTCAGCCCTTGAAGCAAAAGTGCTATTCGAGAGGTATTTGTTGCAATTGAAGCAGCCATCTCAACTCTTAAAACTGAAGTCCAACTATGAGGCCTGTAATATAAAACATGGACCCTCCTTATTATATCATCAAAACTCTTATCAATTTTACCAGTGGGTAGTTTAAGATGCCATGGGCTTTGAGGTTCTTCCAACAAAATAGGTTTGGTAAATTCACCTGGTGATAAAATTGTTGTCAAGATTGCTCTATCATCATAATGAGATGACCAGTTGAGTTCCTTTCCTAACTCTCTTTTCGTAGTATATTTTGGCATACTTACCCACAATTTATCAGTTCTTGAAGATTCTAAAATGGTTTTATATGAATTGAGAAAATTCTCAAAATTTTCTGTAAGATTTTTACCCATGATTGAATCGCCAGATTCCAAGATTTTGTTTATTGCTTGATTTATATATATTAAAGGTGTGGTAAGCGAACCATCTAAGAAAACTATGTCGTGAGGAGCTTTTGCTGCAAGTTCAAGTTCCATTTCCATCATTATCCCTCTTAACACTGTGCCTGTATCTGGATTATGCTTTTCAGGATGTATAGATACCTTATGATGAGGCTTTTCCCAATATCTTTTTTCTGAGGGAGGTGTTAATCCTTCTATTGCAACAGCAGCACAAGCAGCAAAATCGGTTGCTAATAGTTTTTCAACTGCATAAGAACCATCAACCCCACAGGTTGTTGGTATACCAGGATAACCTACATCGGCATCATTTCTCAAAATCTTTTCCTCTTTTAGTCTATTTCTCATTTCTTCCTTATTTTTCTGAATCTCCATAAATGAATTATATAGTTTCTCTCCCACATTTTGACTTTGGGAGAGCATTTCTTCTACCAAAGCCTCTGGCAATTCAGTAAAAGGTGTTTGTTCTATCTTTTCCATTATAACTCCTTCAACATCTTTTCTGTCTTTTTTAAAAAATCACTACTTTTGAAATCTTTCCATTCAGGCATTCTTTCCGCCCTTGGCATAGCCCATCTTTCTTTCCAGTAATCCGTTAATTTATCAAAAGGATAATCGACCCAAATAGGTTTTTGGTTTTTCTGAATAACATCTCTTAGATTTTTAACAAGAGAGAATAAATAGAACTCTCGCTTAATGCCATGATATTCAAACTTTGGTAACCCAAGATACCTAAACCCCACGCTTAAAAGCTTAAGCCTCCTCGAAGGACCGTGTCCATAGCATCTGGCAACATCAATTCCTTTATCAGATAACAACCCAAGCATCTCTTCATATAAATCTTCGGGGATATGAAATGAGCCTGAACCCTGAGTATAACCCAAACATTCAACCACCATTTCATCTCTATATTTTAATCGGTTATATAAACTGCTTTTTCCAAATGCACTTGTTGTTGTAATAAATAAAAGATCCGAGTCCAATTTTCTACCTTTAATGATAGATACATAATTCTTATATTTTCTCTTATACTCTTTTCTTGTCTCGTTAGAGACCAAAGAGAGGGCGACCATTTTCCCGCCCAATAATTTATTATAAGGAGGTAAAGCTCCAACTCGTTGGGCGTTCATTGACCTATTGACCCAAGTATCTAATTCATCTTTAGGTATTCCAAGAGCATTATCACGAACAGATATTTTAAGTACAGGACTTTGTAAGCAAATTAAACCAAAAGGCATATTGTGAGTTTTGTCCCACAATAAAAATCTCATTTGTCTACCATACGAGCGTTGATAAGGAATACTCCACCATATAAAGTTCCACCAACGAAATAGGATCTCTTCAAGAGTATTCGATTTAACTTCCCTCAGTTCCAAACAAATATCTTCTGGAACTATATCCGTTCCATTTTTACAGTAAGTTTTGGCAACATCAAAATATGTCCTCAAGAATTTTTTATGATAAGCTATCTGTTCAAATCTTGCCTTTTGTTGTATTTGTTTAAGTGTATTCTTGTTAGTATCAGCAGGTCTAACATGGGGATTAATTTTGAAACCTTGCTCTTCTAAAACAGTTATAATTTTCTTTCGTAAAGAGTCTTCTTTATTCATAACCTTCCCTCAACCAAAAATTTTTCTTATTTTTACCAAATTAAAAACTGCTATTTCATATAACTTATTTATATCCGCATTGCGTCTATTTTTTTATAGGCAACATTATATTACTTGCGTTTATCTTTCCAAAAGGATATTTTTACGCAGGAGGTGCGTTGCCTATTTTCGGCATGGTTCAAATCAGGGTAACAATCTTTACTCTGATTAGTCGGCTTTAGTTTGGATTTAATGCTTTAGCATTTCATTCTTTTGCTTCTAACTAATGAAACCATAAAGGGTAAAATCCGGGATGGTTCAGGTAGTAAAGTGTTACTCTGAATCAACCATTTTTGAACCATACCCTATTTTCTATTCTACTATTTTTCGTCTTCCCTTTCACACCTTTTAGATTATCAAGCGGGTTTCGTAACCTGCCAGAGGATATTGGCGTCAGCCAATTTGGGCAAGCGTAAGCTTGTCACAAACACCGTGTTATCTGATGTTTTGACAGCTTAAAAATCTATGAGTTACAACTTATCCCAAAAATCCGAAATAGCCTTCTTTATATCAATCCATAAAGATTCAACATTATCTACTAACTCCAACATCTTTTCGCCCTTTAATTGAAAACCATATCCACTCACAAATCGATGTCTAAAGTTTCTATATGAGTGTAACCTTTCTACTATATTCTGATTAAATACTGCAATCTTACCTAACGGAGGATTAGATGATAAAGCAAGAATCTCTTTATGCCAACTCTCTCCCTTAGGCATAGTTAAGTAGTACTTTTTAGTTATACGTTTTAAAATATTTTCTATCCCAGTATAAAAATTCATTAAATAAGTCCCCATCGCTGGCTCTGTAAGATAATCTTCTATTTGAGAATCAAATTTAGCTCTAACTTCATAAAGCCTTTCTAAAGTTTCTTCTATTGCCTTTTCCTCATCTAACACATCTTCTCTTAACTCGTTATACTCCTCTTTCATATATAACCCTTCCTTTAGATAAAATTCTTTTATAAAGATGTTCTCTTACATCATCTAAATCGACTATATCCACTTCATCATCTACCGCCATGGAAACTTTACCATAATATTTGAAAAAGTCTCTGGGTTTAATCCCACTAACTGCTATGTCAATATCCTGTGCCGATTTAATATCTTCAAGACATGACCCAAATAATAGCACTTTTTTTGCATCAAATTCCTTGCTAATATTGACAATCTTATCTAATTCTATACTTAAAACTGCACTTTTCATTATTCATCACCTCAAATAGCTGTCAAAATTTCAGATAACGATTTGCGTGTTTACGAAATTACCTTTAGGCAATTTAGCGAAGCGTCGTAAACACGCTGTTAGCCGAAGTGTTTATTTATACTCTAAAATTACTGTTTATTGACACCAATTGAGAAAATCCTCCTTTGCAACTTCAATATCTTTCAAAATTTTATTAGTTATTCCACGGCCTAAATCTTCTCCTTTATGGTCTGGAACTATTGCTGTTCTTCCATCAGGATGTTTGAAAAATTTATGACTTCCCCTTTGTCTTACCTGCTCAAATCCCAAAGTATGGAGAAAATTAATCATCAATTTAGCTGTAATCGTTGATATTCTATTCATAGATTTTCTATACTCCAACTTCAAGTTGTTGAAGAGCTACAAACTTCATAGTGGTTGGCTCTTCTTCTTCAAGGCAAAGTTCAATTACCTCCTTAATCCTTGGATAAAGTTCCTCAAGGGTTTTAGCCTGGGTGTAGCAACTTTTCAAAGCTGGTACTGTAGCTACATAATATCCATCTTCATCTTGTTCAATCAACACAGTAAAATTATAATGTTTCATTAATTTTCTTCTATCCATCATTTCTTTGTCCCTCCATCTTTTTTGTTTTTTTAATAATCATCTATATGCCTAATTCTTTTTTCTACAAGGTTTATTTCTGTCATTAATTAAAATATTAAGTTCTTCATTGGAACTTATTTGCTTTACCTTTATTGACTTACATTTCGGCTAACGGTTTCAGTGTTTGTGAAATTTTACGAAGCAAAATTTGGATGAGCAAAGCGAATTACAAACACCGTGTTATCTGCTGTTGTGGGTTCTGCATCTTCATTTTACTTGACAATCTTTCTATAATACCTTCACTCATTCCTCAATTTCTTGTTGAGAAAATTCTGATATCCTTTGGTAGATACTCTCTAAGTTTTCTAATTCAAAGTTTATCTCGCTTCTTAATTCATTTAAGTTCATAAAGTAATTTCCCTTCATTTAAAATTCTTTGTTTGAGGTATCCTTTGATACTTTTAAAATCAAGTATGCTTATTTGCCTTTGAGCCTTCATAAGACATTCAGCAAGTGCACGGAAATAACTTTCATCAGGAATTCCCTCATAGCATATATCTATATCTGAATCAACCTTATAATTCCCTTTTGCTAAAGAGCCATATAAGATGACTTTCCAGTCACCATAGCGAATCAAGATTGATTCTATCTTTTCTATATCTCCCATTATTTCCGGAGGGAATCCCCCTTTTTTCACCAACAATTTCTCCATCTTTTTCATCTCCTTAAATCCTGCGGGGTTAATAGGATTAAACCTTGAAGGTAAAATGCTTTCTACATTTAAGATTTGATTCTAAGTTTCCCACTTGTGTTTTCAAGGAATTTCAACCCACTAAAAATCACGAAAGTCCAGTTAAAGTATAGGTAAAATTTCCTTTATTTTAAAAATAAGAATCTTAAAATTTTCGCTTTGATAGTATTTCCTTTGAGTGGGTTCTAATAAAGAACCAAGTTTAATCATATAATCTTGTTTGGTAAAATTTTCTATTCCCTTAAGTAAGGCATTTAGCTTCTCTGGTGATGTTTCTATATCAATACCCTTTTTAATTAAAAATTCTATATCATACACATCTCTTATTTCTTTTCTATTTAAAAATGATTCTATCTTGGCTTTCATCATTTCTGATAACGCTACTACTTTTAAGAGAACCTGGATATTGGCACCAGGACTATAGGCAATAGCAGATTCAGTTTTAATCTTTTTAATCTCTTTTCTAATTTCAATTTTTAAAGCACGAGGATAATTTGGCGATTTCAGTTCTAAAAGTATAGTATGGAATTTATTAGCACTGTCAGTTAAAGTATAAAATTGCCCCATATAAGTTTTGAGGTCAGAAAATAACTTATCAAGATTGATTTTTTTAACAACCCAAAAATCTAAGTCCACAGAATAGCGGTCTAATCCATAACAGAGCCGTAACATTGTTCCACCACCAAACACCAGATGAGTTAAAAATCTACCACTATTCAACTTATCCAGGATTTCAAGCTCGAAGTGTTCATTTTTTCTTAAATCTTGCATAATTTCCTCACAATTTTTTCTGTCTTTTCCGGATAAATTTCTATGAGTTTTTTGATTTTTGTTTTATCCAGCTTATTCAAATCCAGAGAATTAAAATCTAATTTATATTTTCCGAAAGAGTAAAGATATACTGCATCAAGAAAGGCCTTTTCTTTAGAAGCAATAAAAACTCCGTTTTTTTTAATAAAATCAAAATAATACTCTTTATTTAATTTATAATAATTAAATACCGTATCTTTGATTTCGAGTTTTTTGGTGCGCTTCAAGCAGACACTTTCAAAAAAATTCCTTTGTATTTGCGTAGTTATCTCATAATAAACCAGGGCAGTTTGTAGGGAGATATATGAAGGTACTTGTAAAATATTAGCGATTTTTAAAAAATCATCACGATTATTGCTTTCCCACCTTTGTCCTGATGAATAATAATTATTCTTCAGTTTTAATAATATTTTCTTTTTAACATACCGAGAACAAAATACCCGTGCTGATTCTAATTTAATCCCCAAAGATTCTGCTACATCTTCTCCACTAAAATAAGGCAATTTAGCTAATGCTTGTAATCTAAGTATATTTTTACTAACCACAATATATTATCACCTGTGATAATTATATATTCTTAGTAATAATTTGTCAAATATTTTTTCTTCCCTCCCTTCAATTCTAATTATGAAAATGTGTCTGCAAGGAGAAGTGTCGAGGCGAGAAAATTGGCGAAAATATATCCATCAATAAATTTCCTTTTGTAGAATTTTGTGTTTTGGTGACTTTGTGGCATATCTTTCCTTTCTTAGATTTCTCATTTTGCAAAACTCTTAATTCTACCGAGATTATGTTTCTATACGGAATAATAAAAAGGTGAAAAGTTTTTGGAATTGGTATAATTTACCATCCAATCTTCATTCTTAAATAAAACTCATCTGGATGAGGCTCATCATGGGTATGAGTGTATTTAGCCGTTAATTCATTTCCTCTTATTTTCATTTTTACCTGTCCATAAGTTTCTCGAACTCCCTCTGGACCATATTTGAACCTTCCTGTTAAAGTAGGTCCTGGTTTGAAATGATAGATGAGTTTGGTATAGATATAATCCGTAATTGCCCCATCATCATTATTAGTATATTTATAAAAAGAGTTTATGTCAAGTTTAAAATGTGGTTTTGTGTCTAACTCAAGCGAATAAACCTCCTTTTCATCTCCGCCTCGAGATATATCCTCATCTTCCAATTCAATTTTGGCTGTAATCTCTATTTTGGGATTTAATTTGTAGCCAATAGAAGTCCAATATTTTTCGTCGGTGATAAGTGTGGAAAAATGTTGGTGATAATCGCCAGATAACTTAATGGTGAGATTACCTGACTCATACTGCATTTGTGCCGAGCCACCCTTTTCATCACCTTCTTCTACCTGACTATGTGGATTAATAAAATCCTGCTCGTATCTTCTCAAAGAAAGCCAGTATTTAAAGTTACTTATCTTTTTATAACCTCTGACAAGCAATCCGTTAGCCTGGTTTTTATTCTTCGCTATCTCGCCCGCAATCTCTGTTTCTTTAAACCTCTTCAAAAAGTCTATTCCCATAATCCCAACCGTTTCCTTTTTCCCATCTTTAGAGGTAAAATTACTTACATAGCCTGTGGCTCCAAAGTGAGTATCTCCATTTACAAGGGTGAGATTGCCTCCCCATAATTCTTCTTTCCCATCGAACTCAGAGAAGACATTACTGGGGAATTCATCTAAATCTACAGAAGAATAGAAAAAGACTGCGGTTAATTTATCAATAGCGGTTTCAACTATCACTCCATCCTGAATATCGCTTTCTCTGGTGCCGTCATCAGACACGAGTCCGCGATATGTCTTCCGGTGGGCGGTATTGTACACAACCCCTTCCCCAAATCTTGCTTGATGATTACCAACAATTACCTTCCTTACCAATCCTTCAGGTTTATCTACCAATAAGTATCTTTTCTTTAGCTCAAGTTTATCTTCAGTTTCCTCCCTTTCCCCAAGCCCTCCTAATTCCATTTCTTTGGTATAAAGGCATAATCTTGTATAGAGGTCTGCCTTTTTATGGTCATCCTTAGTTTCATTCAAGCCTACCTCAAAATTCCCTTTCCAGATTGGTTTAACCGTGATAAACACCTTAATCTGATCAAATAATTCCTGACCAATAACAGGAATTATCTCCTCGATTCTGGTAAATGTTTTTTTATCATAGATTTGTTGGGCTAAATCAGGAGAGATATTAGGCAGTTCCTCAAGTTGTGAGATTTCTACCTTGTTTAAATCTAATGGATGGAGGTATTGATAAGTCAGGGTTTCATAATCATCCCAGCTAATTTTATCCTCAATGTATAATTCCCATATATCCGTTTCATCCTCAATTCTTATAGATGTGGGCAGGTCAATTTCGGCATAAGCAAGACTATGACCAATTAACACTAATCCTAAAAGTAATCTTTTCATCTTCTTTTCAATTTTCCATTATGCGTATCTGCATTTACATCAATTCTCCTTTATGGGACGGTTCAACCCTCTTGAAAACTGATAGCTGAAAGCTGATATCTAAACGCTTACATATTATACTCAAATTTAGGAATAATTGCAAGAAAAAATTCTTATTTTAATAGTACTTATTAAGCAAAAATGGTCATTAAGATGGATATTAGACTACAGACATCAGACATCAGACTCAGGACAAAAAGTCTGATATCTATGGTCTCACTATCTGAATCACAGAAACTGAAGAAATAATACTTGACTTTTCAGTAAAAAAAATGTATTCTTTATTTTTAAAGGAGAAAAAATGTCCATAGACCAAAAGTTAAATACAGAAAAGATAACTCCCGAATTAGTGAACTATGTAGTTGAAAAAATTATTCGAGAAATTCAACCAGAAAAAATCATCCTGTTTGGTTCCTATGCCAGAGGTGATTTTAACCAGGATAGTGATTTGGATATGTTTATAATCAAAGATAGTAAAGAATCCAGTCGGATAATGAGGCGGAAAATAGAATCTCTACTATGGGGACGACGATTTCCAGTGGATTTAATCGTGAGAAAATCAGAGGAAGTAGAATGGAATCTCAGAGCCAAAAATCCGTTTTATCTATATCATATCTTTAAGGATGGGAAAGTACTTTATGAAAAAGAATGAAGAGGAAATCAAACTGGTCAAAGATTGGTTGAGATTTGCCCGGGAAAACCTTTTATTTGCTCACTCGGGAATGAAAGAAGATTATGCCCCTTATCATACAATATGCTTTTTGTGTCAGGGGAGTGCGGAAAAATATCTAAAAGCATTTTTGATATGGAATGGCTGGGAGCTTAAGAAAATTCATGATATGGGAGATCTATTAACTTTTTGTATAGACTTTGACCCGGAGTTTGAGAACTTAAAAGAAGAATGTGGTTTATTAAATGAATATATTACTGAAGCCCGTTATCCGGGCGATTTGCCCTTTGAAAGTATTGATGAAGACGATGCCAGAGAAGCTATTGAATCCGCAGATAAAATTGAAGAATTTGTGTTAAAGAAAATAGAGATTCCGTTTAACTCAACAAATTATACTTAATACCGTCCAAATTGCGATTTTAAAAATGGTTAAAAGATGGAATTGAAATTAGAAATTGGCGACAGAGACAATACTGTTTAAAATGTCAAATCATACCGGAATTTTTTTGTTACCTCAAAACCGTCTGGTAAAAGAATAAAGATGTGTTGAACCCAATGTAGGGTGAAAAACACAACTGTAATCAAGTCGAATAAGGCCGACCAATATGCCTAATCCTAAAGTAGGTTGAGTGAGCGTATGTTTTTTAAGCCCGGCTCGAAGGCAGAGATTATCTGTAACCCAAACCTCCTGCCCAATTTTAATCTCGGAATTGAATCTTTCGGTTTTCTCTAAATCAATGGTGATTAAAAGATTTAGTATGGGTCTAATACATAAGCCTTCATTATAGCTTTTTTCTGTATCTAAAGGATGGTTAAGATTAAATCCGGCAATGCCGATTTTTATTTTTGGGCTGATTTCATACAACCCACCTACATCTATTCCCAATTTAGATGCCTCTCCATAGCCATCAATCTTTAAACCCATTTGTTTAAGATTAACCCCAAGACAAAGATTTTTACTAATAAAGGTGCTGGCAGCACTAAAGAGTAGCTGGGTTTCTTTATAACTATCGGAGTCGGTGAATTGTAGGTATGAAAATCCCAGACCACCTTTTTTTATAGGTTGGACATGGGTGATGAGATTTTGTTCCAATTCCGATATGTCAAAAGGATGTGTCCGCAGGAAGGTAACTTCCTTGAGTGAGATTTGAGCCAATCCTGCCGGGTTATAAAGAATAGCCCCTGCATCATCCCCTAATGCAGCAAAAGCCCCACTCATTCCTTCTGCCCTGACGCTTGATGCTCTACTCTCAAACGCCGCCTCTGCTGCTATATTAGAAATTAGTATCAGGCTGAAAACAACTCGCCACATATTTTCCTCTTTTAGACGATTTGAAAGCACAATATAAAAATCTTATCACGAAAACACGAAAATCAGAAAACACGATAACTCCTCAAATTCCATTTCGTGTTTTTATTCTTTCGTGATTTCGTGATAAAAAATTCCTTTCAAATTGTCTGCTCCTCATTTATAATCTCTTAGCCAAAATTAGGATTACCTTATCAGATGATGCCCCTCCCTCACCAACCGCCTCTAAATAACAAATATACACACCAACTGGTAGAATGTTACCCGATTCATCCTCACCATCCCAACTAATTATATTGTTTTCATTAGCTACCTGGTATTCTTGCTCGATTAACCTTTTAACCAATCTTCCCCGAATATCATAAATTCTTATAGAGACTTCCGATGCCTTCGAAAGTGAGTAAATAATTGTAACCTGTTTGTTTTCCTCTGGGGCAAAAGTTTTATTGATTATATTTACAACCTTAATCTGGGCAGGTTCTGCAGCTTGAAAAGTTAAATTATTGGCTAAGCCCGGGGTGGGGACAGAGGCAACAGACCAATCATTTTTAGTGTCGGTATCTACATTTAAATTTCTGGCAATCGATTGTCTTGCCGATACCTTTGTGCTGTCAATTGGCTCCCCTTGCCAGACATAAGTTAGTGTACTTAAATCATCAATCTCTGATTGAGGTGGATTATCGTTAGCCCAGCATACCGCATCTATTATTTCATCCAATGAATTATAAATTACCATTTGGTCAGTGGTAGAGGTAATAAAGTCATTTTGAGCAAAGAGGTTTATTTTACCATTGATTCCTTCTGTATCATCCTGTCCCTGAATTCCATAATGTAATAACAGGAATTCACCACTGCGGATATTACATGTTCCCACTACCTTATCCTCATCCCCATCTAAATCATCAAAGTAAAATCCGTTTATTTTGACACCATTGCCTGAGTTCCCATCATCCAGACAATAGACCTCAACCCAATCATGGCTATCTGAAAACATAATTTCGTTGATAAGTAACTTAACCTTTTGAATGGCAGGGATATCTAAATAAACACTGTTTTGTTGGCCAGGACTACCATAAGGAATTTTAGAGGAATCCCAATAAAAATCGGTATTTGACCCGAGAGGATATATCTTTTCCAATGTTCTTCCACTATTCATCGTCCCGACACCCCACTTTTTATCATATTCCAATTTATCGATGATATTTGATGAGGCATCTTTTAAGGTCAGGGTATCGGTACTATCATCTAAAAAGAATTTCCCTATCTCAACCGTATTAATTGTGCCCGTGTAGTTATAGGTAGTAAATGTCCCTACCTTTTCTATTAAGACTAAATATCCATAAGGGGTAATTGTCCCTGAGCGAATAGTTTTATCACTTCCTCCATCATTAAATACCCAATTAGAAACATAAACCTCATGGTCAGTAGTATTATAAAGCTCTACCCATTCACCATTGGTGTCTCCTATGAATGAAGGGGCATCATACATTATTTCATTAATAATTATCGTCTTTTGCCCCCAGGCTGCCTCTACTTTTATGGCAACTAAAAGAACAATTATCACCCTTTTCCACATTGCTTTTAAATTATACTTCACTTACCTGTTTTTTTCAATAAAAATTTTTGTATCACAAGTATCCTGCTTGTGCTTTTACTCAAGCTGAAAGATTGAGTTACATTTGCATTTATTCAATTTTCTCCTTCAAATTTACGCTAAATATAGTTATACAATGAAATCAATATTCACGGTCTAATCCCATTCCTGCTCTGATGTAGGTAAGGACAATTTTGTTAGAGAGAATGTGAGGAAACTCACTCTTGAGAGTTTACCTTTACCCACAAGTTATTTTTCCTGAGTTTTGTCAGGAATATAATATTGGTAACAAATAACCATAGACAAACCAGAAGTTCCATCGGATCGACTTATTAAGTAGAAATTTCCTCTTCCCTCAAATAATTATACCTTCTAATGCCGAGGCAACGGCTACTCCATCAGCACCTGCTTTAATTACCTCTTCAAGATTTTCTTCATTAATCCCGCCGATGGCGAAGACAGGAATATTGGTAATCTTTTTAATTTCTTGTATTATTTTAGGACCGATAGGAGGCAAGGCATTTTTTTTAGTAGTGGTTTGATAGATAGGGCCAATGGCCAGGTAGTCTATTTCTTCCTTACTTGCCGCAATAGCCTGCTCTAAATTATGAGTGGAAATACCTATTATTTTATCCTTGAGTAACCTTCGGGCTAAACTGACGGGCAAGTCATCCTGACCAAGATGCACTCCATCTGCCTCTACAACTAAGGCAATATCTGGGCGGTCATTGATGATAAAGGTAATATCCTGCGCCAGGTGGCGTAGTTTTAAAGCATGGGTGACTAATTCTTTATCGGTGAGGTTTTTAGCCCGAAATTGAATTATTTTCACACCAGCGGTAATTATTTGTTGTGTTACCTCATAAATTCTATCTCTCAGTAAATCATAATCAATAATTGCATACAATCCCTTCAAAGGTTTAACTCCTATACATTTTTGGGCTTCCATTCCCCATGGCGTTGGAAGCCTCAACTTGTTGAGGGATTTTCCCGAATAAGTTCGGGCCTCCGTTCCCCATGGCAGATGGCCCCGATACCCTCCCCTTCCAGCTCCTTTACCCTGAATAAACTTAATGTGCAATTTGCATTAGCGGTTAATATGGTGCCTCTCTCCTTGGGATGAATGGCTATCCTGTTTGCTACCCACACAAGTTCTATGGTTTTGAGGCAGGTGCCTGTTTCAGCCTCCCAGAGCTTTAAGGTGTTATCCGAGGAGGCAGAAAGGATGTATTTGCCATCTGGCGAGAAAACCCCGCTATAAACCCAGTTTAAATGGCCATTGAAGGTGCGAACCTCCTTGCCTGTTTCAGCCTCCCAGAGCTTTAAGGTCTTATCCCAAGATGCAGAAAGGATGTATTGGACATCTGGCGAGAAGACCCCGCTAAGAACCCCATCTGAATGTCCCATGAAGGTGCGAACCTCCTTACCTGTTTCAGCCTCCCAGAGCTTTAAGGTCTTATCCCCGGATGCAGAAAGGATGTATTTGCCGTCTGGCGAGAAGACCCCGCTATTAACATAAGTTGAATGGCCATTGAAGGTGCGAACCTCCTCGCCTGTTTCAGCCTTCCAGAGCTTTAAAGTGTTATCCAAAGAGGCAGAAAGGATGTATTGGCCATCTGGCGAGAAGACCCCGCTCTTAACCCCAAATGAATGGCCATCGAAGGTGCGAACCTCCTTGCCTGTTTCAGCCTCCCAGAGCTTTAAGGTCTCATCCCTTGAGGCAGAAAGGATGTATTTGCCATCTGGCGAGAAGACGCCGCATTCAACAAAAGATGAGTGTCCCTTAAAGGTACGAACCTCCTTGCCTGTTGCAGTATTCCAGAGTTTTAAGGTGTTATCATCAGAGGCAGAAAGGATGTATTGGCCATCTGGCGAGAAGACGCCGCTATTAACCCAATTTGAATGGCCCTTGAAGGTGCGAACCTCTTTGCCTGTTTCAGCCTCCCAGAGCTTTAAGGTGTTATCCCAAGATGCAGAAAGGATGTATTTGCCATCTGGCGAGAAGACCCCGCTTTTAACCCTATCTGAATGTCCCTTGAAGGTGCGAACTTCCTTGCCTGTTTCAGCCTCCCAGAGCTTTAAGGTGCTATCCCAAGATGCAGAAAGGATGTATTTGCCATCAGGAGAAAACACGGCATTATTTACCTCAGCAGAGTGTTTAAGGTTAGGCGAGCCAAAGAAGCCTTTTAGTTCTGGTATTAATTTAGAGTAGTAATCAAAATTTTTATCATCAAGGAGATATTTTTTAGAATTTAGAGCCAGAATGTTTTCCCATTTTATCGGTCGGATTTCTTCTGGTTTTTGCCTGAGGTTTCGCTGAGAGGTCTTCCAGTCCAAAATCAGGCGGGAATGCACCATTTGCTCCAACAATCCATCCCTTGCCTTGACCATATCATCTTCACCCTCAAATAAAGAGTAATTTAGCCGTTCCAATAGTTCCATATCTTGAAAGCGGCTGGTGGCATTGAATACCTTAGAACACTCCTTTAGCAAGTTTAGGTCATTGGTTTCGAAATAAGATACAAGTTGGTTGAGGAATTTAGCCTTAAGAGCCTTAAACCTATCAAGAAGGGATTGGTGCTGGTTTATAATAAGTCTATTCCTGTAATCATCTGTCTGCTCACGAAGGAAGCCCTCTGCCTCGACAAGGATACGAAATGCCATCCCATCTTTAAATAATGGATTCGGGTGGTTGGGATATGCCTCTAATCCAGAGATGGTCTTATTTAGATTCTCAAAGGAGAAGGCAGAAAATAGCGGAAGCACCTCTAAGGGAAATAACCCTTTATTACTAATGAATTCACGAAATTTGTCCAAAAACTCATTAGTTTCTAATCTCTCCATCCTCCTGGTAGCCAAAAACTCTAAGATAGAAAGATGGATAAAGGTATAATAATTTGGTGCGGTAGCAATTTTGAGCAGGAAACAACCTTTTTGCAGGTCAGCTAAGAGTTCCGAAGCGGTGATGTGTTCAGGGGCTTTTGGAATAAATAGCTTATCGAAGATGGCAATAACCGTCTTCTCCTCAAACTTAGATACATAACCCTTTTCATAGCCGAACAGTGCATTCCAGACCAACTCCTCTAAGGCATTGACCAAGAGAGATAATTCCTGATTCTGTTCGATTGTCCCAGGGTGACTGACCGTCTTAAATAATTCTTCGATAGAGACCTGTTTTTGATAATCAGGATTCTTTAACCTATCCCAGATTCTAAGTAATATGAAGAAGGTAATGGTGCGTAATATAGTTGCCCGTCTGCCAAACTCACCTTTATTTTCAAAATAGACCAGAACCAGGGTAGCCAGAAGAGGGGTGCTGGCAACAGAGACGACTACTTCCTGTTTCCAGGATTCCTCACGAAACCTCGAAAGCAGTCTGGTCTTGTCTTTAAGGAATTTCTCACCTAAGTCCTGGAATTGTGATAACACAAGTGGGTGAACAGATGCCAATGGCACACCATCAGAAAGCTCGGTAAAGATATGGTTACGGCCGGTTAAGTAGATATGATACACCTTCCCATCTTTAATGGAATCAAACCATTTAATAACCAATCTTAAAATCTCCTTCTGCTGAGTAATATCAGTTACCTCATCCAGGGCATCAAGACAAAAGAGTATTTTCTTATCATTTATCCATTCTTTGACCAGATTTACCATTTCAGCAAAATTTTGCTTCTGTGCCTGGCTAATCTCATTATAGGTTTTATTGGGATAAACAAAGGCAAAGGTTAAAAGATGAGCCATAAACAGGGTAATATTATCCTCGGATGTATAAGGGTATTCTCTTTTCCACTGACTGATATTTGGGAGTTCAAGACAGGGGATAAATAAGGCATATTTATCTTCATTAAATGCCTTAAAGCAGAAATATTTGAGTATGGTTGTCTTGCCAACACCAGGTATGCCTTTAATTAAAAGAAGGGGATAATCATCATAGATATTATCACATTCTAACAACTGTCTATGGTCTGTTTTTGAGCTCCTCTTTGATTCATACTGAAAAGAGTAAATATCCCTTTCTTCGTCTTTTATTGGCTCTTCCTGTGCGGCTGTGGTATCCAACCTTAATTTGATAAACTGGCTGGCCATATCCAGGTCAGGATAGATACCACCTAATGTTTTTATCTTCTGGACATCCTTCTTTAGCTCATTTATTCTGTCAAAGAGCAGTTTTGTGTTTGGTTGAGAAGAAATGATCTCTTTGGGCAAGACAGGAAGAACTAAAAGATACAGCTCGGTCGCTCTATCCTCGGCTGTAAATGGGGCGAATCCAAAGCCCTCTGACTCCAGGTCTGAATGGTAGTGTTTGTAAAAGTCCTGGGAGACGACCATCTGGCCGGCAGTAGCCGCCTTCTCTACCTTTTTGAAGAGGAAGTTGATTCCGTCGCCTGAAATATCTGTGATTTGGTCATTAGGGTTGTATTTGACTGTAAAGGGGCAGAAGTGTGCCACCAGCCGAAACTTGATTTCAAAGCCTCGATAGCAATAGACCTCTTTGCCGTCAGGAGGAAATTGCTTTCGTGCCTCCTGATAGAAGTTGACCGCTTTTTGGGGGTCGTTTCCAATAAATAGACAGGCATCACCACTATCCTTGACCCACTTGAACTCGGCTGGCGAAATCTCCTTGAGCGTTGAAAAAAAGATATTCAATGCTTCACCACAGATTGTCCCACCCAATTCTTCACTCTGCCTGGAGTGTCCAACCAGATCAAAGAGCAAGACAATACCAGAGTCTGATTCTTTCCTCAGGATTTGCTCTGTTGTTGTTGGTGGTGGTGGAGGATTTATGATTACATCTCTACCTGCCTGGATAATCTTTAACCCGTTATTGTCAGCAACATTTACATTCTGGTTCATTTCTATCTTTTCCTTTTGTATTTC
The DNA here is from genome assembly GCA_005239945.1 of Nitrospira sp. GTDB lineage: Bacteria > UBA9089 > CG2-30-40-21 > CG2-30-40-21 > SBAY01 > SBAY01. The sequence goes on along the minus strand of SBAY01000298.1, from coordinate 1,675 downwards.
AGTCGTTAGCTTTTCATCTTTTTTGCTAAGCTGTTCGTCTATGAATGCCTGGTTAAGCTTTCTGATTTCTTCTTGGAGCGGATGAGGGAAATGCTCTACTTCCACCTTATTTTCAGTCAGAATCCAGACACCTTTTCCGCGAATAGCCGGATTAGGGTCTAATATGCCAATCACAACCCTGGCCAATCTTCTCTGGACAATTCGTTTAGCACAGGGCACCTTTGGGTGATTACGGGTAGTGCAAGGCTCAAGGGTAGTATAGAGTGTGGCCCCGGATAAATCAGTATCTGCCAATTTCCTTTCAAGGACAGTATATTCGGCATGGTCACCCTGGGAGATTTCCCCTCTATGTGCCCTGGCTAACACCTTACCGTCTTTTACCACAACCGCACCAACAAAGAGAGGAATCTTACCCTTTTCTGATATAGACTTACTTGCTTCCTCAATTGCTAATTTCATAAATTCTTCTTTCAAGTCTTCAGGCATAATAATCCTTCCATTATTCAAGTTTTAAAATTTCTCTTGACAACCAACTTTTGCACGAAAATGAATCTATAACTTTCTCGATAAACATTTCGCTCCTAAAGGAGCTAATTGTATTTTGATATGGATATTCTATAAACATCTTGCCCTTACAGGGCTAAATATATTTTATAAACTCCGTTAGGAGTGATATATTTATAGAGATAGGATAATTCTTAAAGAATCCAGCTCCGTAGGAGCGAAATGTTTAACTCTGTGATTTTTGTAAAAGGAGAATAAACAATTTTAATCTCTAACTTCTTTAATTTTAAGACCTTAAATATTATTCGTGTCCATTCGTGGTTTTATATATTAAATTTCATGCAAAAGTTTGTTGACAAAAAGTTCTTTTTATTGTATACTTACATTATAAAATCACGATGAGAGGGCACACTTAAGGTTTCGTCCGAAGATTACTCCCTCTCTTTTTTTACCCAATTTTTTCTCCAAATCCCCTATTTCCTCTAATCCTTATAAAATCCAATTCGCTGTTTTGGCTTCTCTGGTGGAGTCATCAGTTGGCGAATTGCCTCGAAAATTGCTTGTATCTGTGTATCGTGCTTTTCTGTTTTTCTCTCAAGTTCGTTTAACTTATAGGCAAGTTCTTTATGGGTTGATAAAATTTCCCGTAAATGCACAAAGGCACGTACTACTTGAATACTGGCTCGTACAGCAATAACAGTATTCAGGACACTTGCTAACATAATAGCGCCATGTTCTGTAAATACATAGGGTAGTTTACGACGGCCACCACGTCCTTTCTTTGATGTTGCAAATTGCAATATCAAACCCTCGAATTCTTCTTTCGTTAATTGAAACATAAAATCCTCTGGAAAGCGGTCCTGGTTTCTATTTACTTGTTGATTTAGCCTTGTTGTCGTAACACCATATATTTTCGCAAGGTCACTGTCCATCAGAACCTTCTGTCCTCGTATCAAATAAATCTTTTTCTCTATTACTTCCTGTGGGATTAATTCGTTCATAACTTAGCTCCTCTAATACCTTCCGGTAATGTCAAAAACTAACCACGGGGAACACAGAGAATCCTTATCTTTTCCTCTGTAATACAAACTTGCAAGATGTTGTTTTTTTAACAAAGTTTTTTTCATATGTAGGCGATAACGAAAAATAGCCCATTTTGGATAATTTAAGG
>SBAY01000087.1 GCA_005239945.1 Nitrospira sp. | reverse complement strand
TCACGCATGGGTTGGGATACCCGCAATTCTTCAGGAGAAAAGGTAGCCTCTGGCATCTACATCTACCTCATCAAAGACCCGGCGGGGAATAAGAAGGTTGGAAAGTTAGCCGTAATACGGTAACGGTATTGGAGGCCTCAACAAATTTGAGGGTATTCCCCGAACAAGTTCGGGCTTCCAACTTTTTGGAACGGCTGCCTCAACTTGTTAAGGAAAAATACTCCGAACAAGTTTGGATTTCCAACTACTTACCGATAACCATTTACCATTTACCATTTACCTCTTGTTTGTAAGGGGCGATTTCTATCTCGCCGCCTTTGACCGTGAAGGTAACATATTTATATTCTTCGAAGGTATGAATAGAGATATTATGGATGGTAATTTTTACCCCTGGATGAACAACATTAAGAACGGCTATTTGTCCTCCACTGTCTACAGATAGTTTTTTTTGTAAGGTAGTTATTCTTGAGGTGGCATCGCGTAATTTTTCCACCAATGCATCCTGGGCTTTAAAATAAGTAGCTAACAATTCCTCTTTTTCTGGTGAAAACTTATCCTTTGCCTTTAAGGTAAGTAAGGTATTTATACCTAATTTCAGTTCCTGGAATTTTTTCTTATCCTTAGCTATTTCGTTGGCTAAGTGGGATATTCCCTCACGAGATTGAGGGTCTATGCCTACCTCTAACTCGGTTGGCACCTCGGTCCATGACCCAACCATTTTAGCCCTGATTTCTAATCCCGCCCGTATTCTACCACCTAATATAACCCCCAGTCGTCCATTGACAATAACCTTGTGCTTAGCATTGATATAACTATGGATAATAGATTCACCGACAATAACATTACGATTGGATTCTACTCGACTATGCTCTATATATTTAGCTGATATATTTCCTGAGGCACGCAAGTATCCTTCATTTTTTCCTAAAATACCATTGGTAACGGTAATATTTCCCTTTGATTCGATAGAAGCATTTTCTACACAACCACCGACAAAAACATCTCCATCGGCTTTGACCTTAAAACCCCCTAAAACATCCCCTTTAATAATTACGGTTCCTGGAAAGTCAATATTGCCAGTGGCATAATCAACATTACCATCTATTTTATAGATAGATTCTATATTGATTTTATCCTGTTGAAATATCAGGCGACCACTTGTCGTTGCCCTTAATTCCAATCCATCCAGGGAAACCTCTATATTTTTCCCTTTAGGAAAAGGTATATCTTTACCTGGTTGGGCAGGTATCAATTTGCCCGTAACCGTAACCCCGGGAATACCCTGTGTAAATGGAGTTTTAAAGGCAATTATCTCATCTTCTTTGATAATGTCAATGGAAGTTATATCTTTAAAATCTACCCGGCCACCTACCTCTTCAAGATTAAACTCCTTTTCCTTTTTAAATTTAAAGGTAATCTTTGCATCCTCTCCATTTTTAGGTAATAGACCCCGGGCAATTATAAATGACTTGTTGAATTCCTCCTTTTTTAATACCTCGGACAATTTATCTTCTTCTATTCCATAAACTACTTTTTTTCTGGCAAGCTCTTCATGAATATTTTTGAGAGTGATTACCTTTCCTCCTTCCGGAGGGTAAAGGATAGTTAGATATGCTGTTAATTCATCATCCGCAATTTCTATCAGAAGAAGGTCGGTTAGCGGTTCAATCCTGTATTCACCAATCTTTACTGCTGTTCCATTATTTGATTGGACGGCTTCTTTAATCGCAAGATAGTCAACATCCTTTAGCTTGTCATTATCTTTAACCTGAATTAGAATTTCTTCTAACTCAACCTTTTTCCCATTACCTAATGGAGGATAGACGGTTAGATAAACCCCTGTTGGCAATGAGGCAATTTTAAAATAACCATCTACATCATAATCTTTTTTCATTATCGAACCCTTTTAAAGTGAAAAACTAAAAGTGAAATGTGAAAAATCAACAACTTTTCCCTTTTAGTTTTTCACTTTTAAGTTTTTACTCCTCAAACAATTCTTGCACTTTACTGAGAGCTCCTTTTAATCGAAAGATAGCTTTAGTGTGGAGCTGACATATCCTTGATTCTGTAACACCAAGGACATTTCCAATTTCTTTCAAGGTTAAATCATCATAGTAATATAAGATAATAACCTCCTTTTCTCGTTCCGGTAGTTGATTTATAGCGTTGACAAGAACTTGTCTCTTCTCTTTTCGTTCTAATTCTGCCTCTGGTCCTGATTCATAAGGACTTTCAACTGTATCGATTATGCCAATCTTTTCATCATTATCTAAATACCAGACATCATCTAAGGAGATTAGTGAGATTCCGCTTATCTCTAAAATCAAGCGGGATAGTTCTTCTTCGGATATCTCTAATGCCTCGGCTATTTCTTTATCTGTTGCCGGTCGCTTATGTTTATATTCCAATTCGGCATAAATTCTTTCAAGTTGTTTAGCCTTATGTCGCAGGGACCTGGGAACCCAGTCCAAAACCCTTATTTCATCGATTATTGCCCCTCTTATTCGGGTAGAGGCATAGGTTCTGAATTTGATTCCTTGAGTAGGGTCATATTTTTCAATGGCATCGATTAACCCTAAAATCCCATAGCTAACCAAATCATCGAATTCAACCTGTGGAGGGGTATTAATCGCAAATTTGCCGGCTATATATTTAACCATAGAGGCATATTTAAGGATTAATTCTTCCCTTAATTTAAGGTTTTTAGTCTGTTTATATTTTTTCCATAATTCTTCTTCAGATTTAATCATTGTTTTTCCCCCCTTTAATATAATTAACAATTAACAATTATTAATTGTTAATTGTTAATTATTCCTCTGCCAGCATGGTTCTTATGCTCATAGCTAATGCCTCAGCACTTGCCTTTGTTGTTTCATCAGCCTCAGGTGATTTTTCCTTTATCTCTGCTTTATTTACTGCTATTGCTGATGCCGGAGAAATAGAAGGTAAGACATAATCCATTTTCGATGAAATAGGTCTTTTAACCTTTTGAGCTATTTGCTGTTTCAGGAAAAAATAAATACCCATTCCCAAGGCAAAAAATATTATAAATGTCCCGACCACCCTTAGAAATACCAATAAAAACAATTCGGTGTGAGATATGTAATTATAAAACTTAGAGAAGGTAACTATTCCATTCATAAAAGAAATAATAACAGCTATCCAAAGACTTATTTTCCATGCCATTATTCTCTGCATCTCCATTTGTTAAGTGAAAAATTAATAGTGAAAAGTGAAAAAAATTGTTTGTTTTTACTTTTAGTTTTTCACTATTCACTCTCCTTAAATAACCGTTTGAAGAATTCCGTAATTCCATGGTGTCCCGTGCCATTATCCGGCATATTAATTAATTTATTGCGGATATGATAGATACAATTAGTTGCCTTTGACCTCGGATAAGCGAGGAAAAAAGGTTCTTGTTCTCTGACTGCCCTGGCTACTGTCGGGTCATCTAAAAGATAACCTACATTTTCTATTTTGACATTCAAGAATTGACTGGCAATGCCAACTATTCGGTCCGCCACCTGTTTCCCTTTCATAATATTATTTATTCGGTTAACGACTAATTTTATGTTAATATCATTTTTTTTAGAGGAGGCAGCTTTTATTACTCCATAGGCATCTGTAAGAGCCGTAGGTTCAGGGGTAGTAATTAAAAGCACCTCATTAGCCGCTAAAATAAATGAAAGCACATTTGGTGAAATACCAGCCGATGTATCTATAATAATCAAGTCAAATGAATCAAACAAACTACTTAAATTCTCAATGAATCGATTACGCGCTCGCGTAGAAATATTAGAGAGTTTAGTTACTCCGACAGCACCGGTAATTACCTTTACCCCACAGGGGCCATCAGCTAAAATTTCCGTAATGTCCTTTTGTCCAGAAATTACATGAGATAAATTATATCTTGGCGGAGGAATCAACCCAATGACTATATTCACATTAGACTGACCTAAATCAGCATCTAAAATCAAAACCCTTTTATTTATTAATGAAAAGGCTATGGCTAAATTTACCGTTAGATTGGTTTTCCCCACGCCTCCTTTTCCGCTGGTAACGGTGATTATTTTACAAGAAGGTATGGCTAATCCTTCTTCGATTTGTCTTTGTTTGACCATTTGCCTTAAGGTTTCCGCCTGGTCTAACACCTTTAATTAACCTCCTTCTCTGGGTAGTTTTCTACTAATTATTAACCCATTACATCAGCCTAATTATACACCATATTTCAATATTTGTCTATAAAAATTTTTAGTGATGTCATTTAAGAATTAAAAGTGGATACTTTTAATTCTTAAATGACATATTAAAAAAGGGTGCGTGTAAAATTTGTGGGTAAAGTGTCCAAAAAGGTAAAGGTAACTGTTCAGCCAACTGCAAGTTTTTCATTATAAATAACTGTAAATTGT
>SBAY01000306.1 GCA_005239945.1 Nitrospira sp. | reverse complement strand
TTCTTGACTTTTATATGGTAGTCTGAGGCAGGACATCTTTTCCCCGTTCACTGAGCAATTATGTCTCAGTCAATTTTTTTGTTGCATTCTTTTTAAAATAATGGTATAGTTATTTAAATTTAGGTAAGGAAAGAAGGAAACTTGATGAAAGAAATAATCATTGGGACAAGGGGTAGTAAATTGGCATTAGCTCAGAGTGATGAAGTTGCTTTCCAACTTAAGAAAATATGTTCAAATACCAGCATAAGGATTAAAATTATCAAGACAAAAGGGGATAAAATAACTAATGTGCCTCTGTCTAAAATTGGTGGAAAAGGATTATTTATCAAGGAATTAGAGGAGGCATTATTAAGTAGAGAAATCCATTTAGCCGTTCATTCGATGAAGGATGTTCCCACCGAAATACCTGCAGGATTAATGATGGGTGCTATAACCAAACGGCTTGACCCGAGGGATGTATTAATTTCTAAAGATGGTCGAGGACTGGATGAAATTATAGAGGGTGCGGTAATTGGCACAAGTAGTCTCCGCAGAAAGGTACAACTTACTCATTATCGGCCTGATTTAAAGGTTATTGATTTAAGGGGTAATATCGGGACACGGCTTAAGAAGTTAGCCAGCCAGGGTGAACTCCAGGCAATCGTAATTGCCGCGGCAGGACTCCTGCGTTTGCACCTCGAAGAAAAGATAACTCAATTTTTGTCCAAAGATGTTATCTTACCGGCCGCTGGACAGGGTGCCTTAGGTATAGAAATACGAGAGGATGACCAGGAAATAAGCAAAATAGTGGTAAATCTGAATGATGATGACTCAAATTTAGCCATAACTGCCGAGCGGGCATTTCTTGAAGAGTTAGGTGGTGGCTGCCAGGTACCGGCAGGGGTATTTGGCTGGTTAGAGGGTGATATCTTGAAACTTGAAGGGATGGTGGCAAAATTAGATGGACAGAAAATTGCCCGGGCACAAATCGAAGGGATACTATCCCAACGAAAAAAAGAAGCTGCTATCAGATTAGGGAAAGAACTTGTGAAGAGAATTACCGGTGGGTAAGTATTCAGCCATCAGGTATCAGCAGTCAAGGGAAAGAGCAGAGAGGGCAGAAAACCTGTCATCTAAATTCTAACTTCTTCCGTTATCACTCTTTTCCTTCCTTTCCCATGTGCCACTTTTGCCACCTGCCTTTTTAATTAGCTGTATATTGGAGATGGTCATTCCTCGGTCAACTGATTTACACATATCATAAATGGTCAAAGCGGCTACTGATACAGCCATTAACGCCTCCATCTCTACACCTGTCTTTGCTGATAATCTAACCTCGGAGACTATCACTATCTTATCTTCATGAAATATAAAATCAATCTTGCAAGATTCAATCATTAAAGAATGGCACATAGGGATTAATTCGGATGTCCTTTTAGCCGCTAAGATACCGGCAGTAGTAGCTACACTTAACACATCGCCCTTTTGTATCTTCTTATTCCTGATTAATTCAACAGTTTCTTTCTTCATGAAAATCGTTGCTTGTGCCATAGCCAGACGGGAGGTAATCTCCTTTTGATGAACATCCACCATTTTAGGTTGTCCTTGCTCATTAAAATGTGTCAGTTCACCCATTTATGCCTCCTCATCTCCTCGGTAAGCTGTAGTGGATAGACTAGGTCACTATCCACTACAATCTTATGCCGTGAGCCTTAGACACTTACTACTTCTTTTACTTCAGGGACTTCCTTTTTAATGAGCCTTTCAATCCCAGATTTAAGTGTCATTTGACTCATTGGACAACAACCACATGCCCCGGTAAGTTTGACTTTAACTACGCCATCTTGTCCCACACTAACTAACTCAACATCGCCGCCATCAGCTAAAAGCTGAGGCCTTATCTTTTCTAATACCGCAATTACCTTTTCTTCCATTAATGGTTCACCTCCTTTGATAGCAATAGGACATATAGAACACATAGGATTTATAGAACAGATAACATTCTTTCTATTGCACCTTTTGCGGGGAGTGCTATTTCCGTCGGTACCTCTATTTTATACTGCTCATCCTCCAATGCCCAAAGCACCTTTTCCAAGGTTGTCAGTTTCATATTTGGACATACTGCCCGTTTGGAGGCTGGATAGAATTGTTTGTCCGGATTTTCCTTTTTTAATCGGTGAATAATTCCCGTTTCTGTGCCGATAATAAACTCTTTTGATTCCGATTCCCTGACATATCGACACATACCATTTGTGCTCACAGCCGCATCAGAGCAGGCAACCACATCCGGAGAACATTCAGGATGAACCAATACCCTGGCTAATGGATGTTCCTCTTTGAGTTTGCGGATACCTTCCACAGTTATCGTTTGATGAGTAGGACAAAAACCATTCATCAGGATAAGTTCCCGCCCTGTTTGCTTAGCAATATAATCTCCTAAGTATTTATCAGGGGTGAAAATTATTTTAGTGCCTGAGGATATGGAATTAACTATTTTTACCCCATTAGCCGAGGTGCAGCAAATATCACTTTCTGCCTTTATCACCGCATGGGTATTAACATAGCAGACAACTGCGGCATGAGGATGTTCTGATTTGAGTCTTCGTAATTCCTCAACAGTAATCATATCTGCCATAGGACAGCCGGCATCTGAATCAGGTAGCAATACCGTCTTATCTGGGGAGAGGATTTTGGCAATTTCAGCCATAAAATACACCCCACAAAAAACAATTATTCTGGCATCCGTTTCTGCTACCTTTCTCGACAGGTCAAGGGAATCACCAACAAAATCAGCTATATCCTGTATCTCAGGTCGCTGATAATTATGGGCCAGAATTATTGCCTGTTTTTTCTCTTTGAGTGCCTTTATTTTCTCTATTAAAGTTGCCTGTCTCGTTAAAGAATTCTCAACAACCTCCTTGATTCTTGTTGGGTGTGTATAAATATTCATCTCTTTCCCTCGGGCGAATCCAATTAGTGTGACCCCTAAGTCTTGAGCAAGGTTAATAGCCATATCTGTTGGAGCTGACCTTGAGATAAGTATTGGTATCCCGGCCCTTATTGCCTTGACGACTATCTCAGAACTAATCCGTCCAGAGGTTAATATGAGTTTGTCTCTCAGAGAGATACCTTTAAGAAGGCAATCCCCTATTACCTTATCCATGGCGTTATGGCGACCTATATCTTCTTTGAAATTTATTATAGCCTTGCCATCAGAAATAGCCGCAGAATGTAACCCACCAGTGGTTTTGAATCCAGCAGACATTGCTTGAAATTTCTTCATCAGCAAAGAGATTGAATCGGATGAGAGGCTAAATTTAGAATCGTTTTGCACCTCAATAGCGGACCCGTAAATAAGTATTCCTTTACCACAGCCAGAGGTAAATATCTGCTCATCCGGGTTAATCTCCTCCATTATATTTTTTGTCTCTACCTCAACCTCTTTTCCCATTTCTTTGATAGTTGAAATATCCTCCATTCCTTTAATTAGTCCGGAAGAAAGGATAAATCCACAGGCTAATGCCGTTACCTCAGCAGGCGTAGCCAATAAGGCGGCCAATCTCTTGCCATTCAACCTAATGACAACGGTAGTTTCTTTAGCTACCAGATCGGTTTTTGTTTCCTTTCTTTTATCGCTTATATTCAAAAGGGTTATTTTTGAAGAGCTACTATCCACTTAATTCACCTCCATTTTAGTGATGGTAAATGGTGAATGGTAATCGGTAATCAGGTAACTAACAAATATTTACCAATCACATAATGCCTCAGTTACCGGTTGGTAAGCCATCAGTTATCAGATTACAATTACAATTTTGGATTTTGGATTTTCGATTTTGGATTAAGGATATTAAGATTCCTCAATCCAAAATCCAAAATCCAAAATTTCATTTGGTATTAACTGATAACTGGTATAATACCTTTATTCTCTATTAATAAAAAAATATTAATAAAAAACATTGAGATTATCCAGACTACCTGATAGAATATTAACAACAGGGT
>SBAY01000068.1 GCA_005239945.1 Nitrospira sp. | reverse complement strand
CCCTATGCGTGGGATTTGGTGCTGAGATGGTTGCTAACCTTTACTCAGACCAGACTTTCACTGATAAGAACTAATAAACTTGCTCGGCACACTCATTTCAGCACCTCCTCATATAATATAGATTTATCTTTCGTCTCTTGCCTTTTCTTCATAGATCAACTCCAGTGTCCGCTCTGGAATCAAATCCGTAATTTTATTAACCTCCAACGGCTCTACATTACTAATCTTTCCCATCTTTTTGTCCTTTTGAAATAATTGGTAATGTCAAAAACTAATCTGTCGAGAACACAGAGAATCAAATTTTCCTCTCTGTCCTCGGTAGTTTCTTTTATATCCTTTCATGTTTTATTTGACACTACTATCTTCCTATTCCATGATACACAAATCCTAATTCCTTCATTTTAGCCGGGTCATAGATATTTCTGCCGTCAATAATAACCGGATTAGCCATTTTAGTTTTGACGAGAGATAAATCTATCTCCTTAAATTCATTCCACTCGGTTATAACAACCAGGCAATCAACCCCTTCTGCCACCTCATAAGGATCTTTGCAGAAGGTAACATTCTTAAGTATCTGTTTTGCTTTCTCCATAGATGCAGGGTCAAATGCCTTTATAATTGCCCCTTCCTCTTGCAGCATTTCAATAATATCTATGGATGGAGCCCGTCGCATATCATCTGTATTGGGTTTAAAGGCAAAACCCCAAATACCTATTTTTTTATCTTTTAATACCCAGAGGGCATTTTTTACCTTTGTAACAATAAGTTTTTTTTGTTCGATATTTATATTCTCAACCTCTTTTAAGAGTTTAAAATCATAGCCATATTTTTGTGCTATATAGATAAATGCAGCCACATCTTTTGGAAAACATGATCCTCCAAAACCTGCCCCGGCATTTAAAAAACTTTTACCTATACGGCTATCATAACCCATTCCTTCGGCTACCTTTATTATATCTGCCCCTGTACGTTCACATATATTAGCCACGGCATTAATAAATGAAATTTTAGTAGCCAGGAAGGAATTAGAGGCATGTTTGATTAATTCAGCACTTTTGATATCAGTTACTACAATTGGGGTATTGAATGGTGCATATAGCTCACGCAGGATTTTTTCGGCTCGCTCAGATTCTACTCCAATAACTATTCTATCCGGATTCATAATATCATATACGGCTGTACCTTCCCGTAAAAACTCAGGATTTGAGGCTACATCAAACTCGATTTGATGCGTATTATTTATTTTAACCGTATGTTTAATCCATTCACCGGTTTCTATAGGAACGGTACTTTTTTCTACAATTAATTTATAGGTTTTCATCACCCGAGCTATTTCTTTAGCTACATTCTCAACAAAAGATAGGTCTGCATTTCCATCTGGTAAAGGTGGTGTATTGACCGTAATAAATATAATATCTGACACATCTACCCCTTCCTCTATTGAGGTTGTAAATGAGAGTCTATTCTTACTAACATTTCTGGCGATCATCTCTTCTAAGCCGGGTTCATAGATAGGCACTCCACCACTTTTTAAGATATTAATTTTTTCCTGGTTGTTATCCACGCAAATAACATTATTTCCTAAATCAGCAAAGCAAGTACCTGTGACTAAACCAACATATCCTGTGCCAACCATACAAATTCTCATTTAAAGTTCCTCCCGTATAATTTCTTTTGCAATCTCAAGTAACCCTTCATTCGTAGTTACCTGATAAGTTTTACAACCGGCTGATTTACCTGCTTCTATGTCCTTGGGTTCATCGCCAATCATCCATGAATTTTTAAAATCAATATTAAACTCTTTCCCTGCTTTCTTTAACATGCCGGGTTTGGGTTTTCGGCAATTACAATTTTCTTCTACCAGATGGGGACAGTAGTAAATTCCATCAATATGGGCACCAGATTCTTTTAGTTCATCCATCATTTGTTGATGAATTTTGTGTAATTGCTCTTTTTTAACTATTCCTTTTCCAACACCTGCTTGATTGGTAACTACAATTATTTTGAATTTGGCTTGATTAAGCAGTTTTATTGCCTCTTTGACATAGGGGAGGAATTCAAATTCCGTCCAGTCTTTCACATAATCATTGGGTAATTTTTTATTAATGACGCCATCACGGTCTAAGAAAACAGCTTTGTTCTTGCTCAACATCTAACCTCTTGTTACTACTTATTTTTTAAACCACTCTACTGTCAGCCGCAATCCCTCTTCAAACCCAACTTGAGGTTCATATCCAAGGCAGGTTTGTGCTTTAGATATATCAGCTAAGGAATGTCTAACATCTCCGGACCTTGGGTCAGCATGAATCGGTTTAATATCTACATTAAGTATTTTAGCAATATTTTTAGCTAATTCATTAATGGTTACCCGTTGTCCACAGGCGATATTAAATGCCTCTCCTAAACCCTCGGTAGATTTAGTTGCACGGATATTAGCCTCAACAACATTATCTATATAAGTAAAATCTCTGGATTGTCCTCCATCACCATAAATTATAGGTTCTTTTCTAGCGAGTAGGGCCATAATAAATTTTGGTATTACAGCCGCATAAGGAGATGTAGGGTCCTGATTATGACCAAATACATTAAAATATCTTAAAGAAACAGTTTCTAATCCATAAATGGAATAAAAAATGCGACAATACTCTTCAGCCGTCATTTTTGTTACTGCATAAGGAGAAAGTGGAGAAGGGCTCATATCCTCCCTTTTAGGTAAAACTGGTGTATCTCCATAAACAGAAGAGGATGAGGCATAAATCACCCGCTTTACCCCTAAGTCTTTAGCGGCTATTAAAATATTTAAAGTCCCTGTAACATTTACTTCATTTGACGCAAGTGGGTCTTTAACTGAGCGTTCTACTGATGGTAATGCGGCTTGATGGAAACAGTAATCTACCTCTTTTAATGCCTTTTTAACTGTCTCAAAATTTCGTATATCCCCCTCAATTACCTCTATCCTGTCTAAAAAATTAGCGATATTTTCCCATTTACCTGTGGAAAAATTATCTAATATCTTAACTTTACTTCCTTCTTCTTCAACTAATCTGGCAACTATATTCGAGCCAATAAAACCAGCTCCACCAGTAACTAAATAAGTTGTCATCATTCTCTCCTATTTTAAATCTATAATAGGTCCCATAGGTCCTATTAGGACAAATAAGTCTTATTATAATTTTTTATTTTCCCATTCCTATTCGTTGAGCCTTCTGGAAAATCTTTCCTTCGGTTTTGATAGCTGGGGCAATAATTAATTCTACCAATTGCATTTCGCGTATATTTTTAGCTCCACACATACCCATAGCTGTTCGCAAAGCACCCACAAGATTTTGAGAACCATCATCTAAATGAGCAGGACCATAGAGTATTTCCTCTAATGTAGAGGTAGTCCCAACATATATTCGTGTTCCTCGCGGTAAATTTCGGTGTGGTGTAGCCATTCCCCAATGATAGCCTTTACCAGGGGATTCTTTTGCCTTAGCAAATGAAGAACCAATCATCACCGCATCAGCACCAGAGGCAAATGCCTTACACACATCCCCACCTACAGACATACCACCATCAGTAATAATAGGCACATATCTGGTTGTCTGTTTATAATAAAAATCCCTGGCAGCAGCACAATCAGCCGTAGCAGTAACCTGTGGAATGCCTATTCCTAATACCCCCCGGGTTGTACAGGCAGTACCAGGACCTACACCAACCAATAAACCATCAATCCCGCAAGCCATAAGTTCAAGTGCAGATTCATAAGTAACACAATTACCAACGATTAATGGAATAGATATTCTCTTCTTTAAGGCTTTAAAATCAAGGGAGGGTTTATCCTTTGAAATATACCTTGAAGTGGTTACAGTTGACTGAATAACAAATATATCCGCGCCTGCCTCTTGAGCTATTTGAGCAAATCGCTCCGCTCGTTGAGGAATTGAAGATACGGCAGCAATGCCACCTGCCTCTTTTATCTCTTTAATCCTTTTTTCGATTAATTCCTCTTTTATAGGTTCTTCATATATTTGTTGAAGTACATTAGTAAAATCCTCCAAAGAGGCAGAAATAATCCTTTCGATTACACTTTTAGGGTTCACATATCTGGTTTGAATGCCTTCTAAGTTTAAAACACCAAAACCACCGAATTTACTCAGTTCAACAGCAAATTGAACATCCATTACCCCATCCATAGCCGCCGCGATAATTGGAATTTCAAATCTTAAATTACCTAATTTCCAATGAATATCTACATCATCAGGGTCAATAGTTACAACCCCTGGCACAATAGCTATTTCATCAAATCCATAGCATCTTCGAGCCTTGCGTCCTCTCCCTATCCACATACCCATTTTACTATCACCTCCATTAAACTGTTAAGTATATAAAATTTATTGTTATTTGTCAAGAAAAATTTTGAGACGGGTGCGTGTAAAATTTGTGGGTAAAGTGTCCAAAAAGGTAAAGGTAACTGTTCAACCAACTGCAAGTTTTTCATTATAAATAACTGTAAATTGTAAAATGGGTAATGAGAAATTAAAAATTAGGGCATGGTTCAAAACTAGGGTAATAGTCTTTACTTTGGTTAGTAGGCTTTAGTTTGGATTTAATGCTTTAGCATTTCATTCCTCCTGCTTCTAATGAAACCATAAAGGGTAAAAT
>SBAY01000113.1 GCA_005239945.1 Nitrospira sp. | reverse complement strand
TTCTTGACTTTTATATGGTAGTCTGAGGCAGGACATCTTTTCCCCGTTCACTGAGCAATTATGTCTCAGTCAATTTTTTTGTTGCATTCTTTTTAAAATGATGGTATAATTATTTAATTTAATAATGGCTAAGTTCAAAATCAAGGTAATCCCTAAATCCTCTAAAAATGAAATACTAATAGAACAAGCAGACTCGCCTGGTGACAGGCTGGTAAAAATAAAGGTTACGGCCGCACCAACTAAAGGTCAGGCAAATGAGGCGGTCATAAAATTATTATCAAAGGAATTAGGGCTCAAAAAATCACAAATTGCCATTGTTAGTGGACAAACATCGAAGATTAAGGTTATTGAAATAAGTGCCGAGCCGAAAAGTTGGAAGTCCGAACTTGTTCGGGGGAATCCCTCAACAAGTTGAGGCTTTCAAAACTACGGGGGACGGAAGCCCGAACTTGTTCGGGAAATATCCTCAAATTTGTTGAGACATCCAATACATTGTGGGAGTAGAAAACGATGAATTATCAAGATACATTGAATCTGCCAAAAACAGGGTTTAAGATGAAGGCTGATTTGCCTAAAAAAGAGCCGGAAACTCTAAAATTCTGGCAGGAATTAAATATTTATGAAACTTTGCGTCAGGAAAAAGTAGGTCTGCCAAAGTATATCTTACACGACGGGCCCCCTTATGCCAACGGCGATATACACATGGGTCATGCCCTCAATAAAATTTTAAAGGATATTATCGTCAAATATAAATCGATGCAAGGGTTTGATGCACCTTATATCCCCGGTTGGGATTGTCATGGCTTACCGATTGAATATAAGGTTTTAGCCGAGACTAAGGATAGTAACAAATTAACTAAAATGGAGATTCGGCAGCGGTGTAGGGACTATGCTCTTAATTTTGCCGGGGTTCAGAAAGAACAATTTAAGCGATTGGGGATATTTGGAGACTGGGAAAACCCTTATCTGACTTTATCCAACGACTATTCAGCGGCTGTAATCGAGGTATTTGGGGAGCTGGCAGAAAAGGGGTATGTTTATAAAAGCAAAAAGCCGGTTTATTGGTGTGCTGCTTGCACCACGGCTTTAGCAGAGGCCGAGGTAGAATATAAGGATGTCTCCTCGTCTTCTGTCTATGTCAAATTTCCGATAAAACCAACGCATAAGTGGGAAATTCTTAAATCCAAAATCCAAAATCCAAAATCCAAAATCCAAAATTTCCCTGCCTCCATCCTTATCTGGACTACTACCCCCTGGACACTGCCAGCTAATGTGGCTATTGCCTTAAACCCACAATTTGAGTATGCACTTATTAAATTAGAATCCGAAACCTTGCTTATGGCTAAGGAATTGATTGAGGCAACATTAAAAGGGAAGACCGACTATGAGGTCCTAGCTACCTTCATGGGCGAGGAATTAGAAGGCATTGTTTGTCAACATCCTTTTATTGACCGTGAATCTGTGGTTGTTCTTGGTCTGCATGTAACCAGGGAGCAAGGAACTGGCTGTGTCCATACCGCCCCGGGGCATGGAATGGACGATTATGAGATTGGGTTTCGATATAATTTGAAAGTGCTTACCCCGGTAGATGCCCAAGGAAAATTTACCGAGGAAGCTGAAGAATTTGCCGGATTAAATGTTTTTGAGGCAAATAAACCTATTGTCGAAAAGCTCCAATCATCAGGAAAACTCTTTGCCCAGGAGACAATTACCCATTCTTATCCCCATTGTTGGCGATGCAAAAAACCCATTATCTTTCGGGCAACAGACCAATGGTTTATTAAATTGACCACTGCAGATTTGCAATCTCGAACCCTAAAGGCAATTAAAGAAGTTAAGTGGATTCCTGCCTGGGGAGAGGAAAGATTCTATAATACCGTTGCCTCTCGTGGTGATTGGTGTCTTTCCAGACAACGGGCCTGGGGTGTGCCAATACCTGCTTTCTCTTGTATGGAATGCCATCAGAGTCTTTTGGATTTAGATTCAATCAAGTTGCTCAAAAAACAAATCCAGGACTACGGGGCTAATGTTTGGTTTGAGAAGGAGGCTGAAGAATTTCTGACAGAGGGGAAAAAATGTATTCATTGTGGCGGCGAAAAATTTAATAAAGAAGAGGATATTATGGATGTCTGGTTTGAGTCAGGGGTAAGTCATCGGGCGGTACTTAGAAAAAGGGAGAATCTTACCTTCCCGGCCGACCTTTATTTAGAAGGCTCTGACCAACACCGCGGCTGGTTTCAATCGGCCATACTTACCTCTATGGCCACTGAAGGCTTGCCACCCTACAAGGCCGTCTTAACCCATGGATTTATGTTGGATGAACACGGTAAGGCGATGAGCAAATCTGTAGGCAATGTCATTTCACCTTTAGATATTATTGATAAATATGGGGCGGATATTTTAAGACTATGGGTAATTTCAGAGGATTATCGCACAGATGTCCGCTTAGGCAATGAAATGCTTACCCGTATGGGGGAGTCTTATCGCAAAATCCGCAATACCTTTAGATTTATGCTGGGCAATTTTTACGATTTTAACCCAAATTTAGATAAGGTTAATTATGAAGATATGCTGAGGATTGACCAGTGGATACTCCTTCGACTTACCCAATTGATTCAGAAGGTAACCGAGGCTTATGAGTGTTTTGAATTCCATATCATTTACCACCTTATCCTTAATTTTTGTTCGAGCCTTTTAAGTGCCCTCTATCTGGATATACTTAAGGATAGACTTTATACCTTTAAGCCGGATTCGAAGGAAAGAAGGTCAGCCCAAACAGTGATGTTCGAGGCTACGACTGTCCTTACCCGATTAATGGCACCTATCTTGAGTTTTACCGCAGAGGAGGTCTGGCAAGACATACCCCAAGAAGGAAAGAAACCAAGTGTTCATTTAACCTCATTTCCAGTCCCTGATTCAAAATACCTCAATGAATCGTTAGCCGCAGAGTGGGATGAACTCCTTGATGTTCGAGAGGTGGTCAGTAAGGCATTGGAAGAGGCACGGGCTCAAGGGCAAATCGGCTCAGCCTTAGAGGCAGAAGTGATTTTAACCTATCCCCAGGAAAAGGGAAAGGTCATTAGTAAATATGAAGATGAATTAAAATTTATCTTTATTGTCTCTTCTGTCCAATTAATAAAGGGAGAGGAATTAAAGGTAGAGATAAAAAAGGCAAAAGGAAGTAAATGCAGCCGCTGCTGGAATTATAGTGAGGCAGTAGGTAATTATATAGAACATCCAACTCTATGCGAGCGATGTCTCAAAGCGATTTCATGAAAAGGAGGAACGATAAACATGAATCAAATCGAATTAGAGGAATATAAGGAGAAATTGATTGAGTTAAAGGAAACCCATCTTAAAGAAAAAGAGGCAACAGATGAGGGGTATTTACATAATTCCCAAAAAGAGTCTTCAGGAGACTTATCCGCTTACTCAATCCATATGGCGGATATTTCCGCTGATAGCTATGAACGAGATAAAAATGCAGGATTGGCGGCGAATATAAATAATATCCTGTATGAGATTGATAACGCCCTTTATCGAATGGAAAAAGGGGAGTATGGATTATGTGAAGATTGCAAAAATCCTATTAGTTTGGAGAGATTACAAGCTGTTCCTTATGCACGAAGTTGCATCGAATGCCAGAGGGTGAAAGAAAAAAATAAAAAACAATAGAAAGATAAACACGAAAAATGCGAAATTCAAGAAAACTCAAAAAGAAATTAGACTTTTTCGTGATTTCGTCCTTTCGTGATTCTATTAAATAAATTAGTGAAACTTCAGGGGAAGGAAGATAGTAAAATAGATTGAAAAAACTGACATTCTTGATTTGCCTAAGTGTTTTAATATTAGACAGGATAAGTAAATTTATCGTTCAAAAGACCATGTCTGAAGGAGAAAGTATTCCTATTTTACCCCATATTTTCTCTTTATCTTATATAAAAAACGAGGGAATAGCCTTTGGACTTTTTGCGAATCATTCTGGAGCGTGGTTAGCCGTAATGAGCCTTTTGACGATTGGGATAATTTTTATCTTACTATTACGGTTAAAAACCATAAATTTGTGGATAGCCATTGCCTTTGGTTTAATATTAGGTGGTGCCATAGGAAATTTATGGGACAGGATAGCTTTAGGTGGCGTGGTGGACTTCATAGATATTGGCTATAAAAATTATCGTTGGCCAGCATTTAATCTTGCCGATTCTATGATTTGTGTAGGCGTTTTAATGTTACTCGTAACTATTAATAAAAAAGGTTCTTCTCCCAATTAGTTGATGGAAATTAAGAGAAAAAGGATTCAAGGGGTCAAGGGTTCAAGTGATAAGGAAATCCATCACTCGACCCTTTGAACCCTCGAATCCTTGACCCCTGTTTATCAACTAAATTGGAGAAATTCCATAAAAGAGAAGGTAAAGACAGTGCATCCAGAACTTTTTAAAATAGGACCTATTACCATTTATTCCTATGGTGTTATGTTGGCTTTAGCCTTTGTTGTCGGCATATATTTAGCCAGGGATAGGGCAATAAAAGCGGGTATAGACTCAAAAGTCATTATGGACTTAAGCGTTTATGTGCTTTTATCCTCAATTGTTGGGGCAAGACTCCTCTATATCCTGACTAATCTGGATGAGTATCGAGAACATCCGTTAGAGGCGATTTTCTCAAGAACTGGCTTTGTCTTCTATGGCGGGCTTATCTTTGCCATAATTGTTGGTCTCTGGTATCTAAAGAGGCAAAAATTACCTGTTTGGCAAATAGCGGATGTGGTTGCTCCGTCAATACCCATAGGACAGGCAATCGGTAGGATTGGTTGCTTTTTGAATGGATGTTGTTATGGAAAACCAACAACATTACCCTGGGGAGTAAAGGTAGCCGGAAGGGACCCCCTGGACCTGACACCTCTTCACCCAACGCAAATTTACTCCTCAGTAGGTGATTTGATTATATTCTTTATCCTTAGTTATTGGTGGAAAAGACGCAAATTCGAAGGACAAATCTTTCTAATGTATCTTGTGCTCTACTCGATTTTGCGATTTGTTGTTGAAATATACCGGGGTGATAATCCATATTTCTTGTTTAATCTTACGCTTTCTCAATTATTGAGCATTTTTATTGGCTTAGGAGCAATGACCATAATGGTCAGAAAAAGCAAGAAAGTTTAGCCATAGGGTGATATTTGGATTGCCTATAGATCCCTTTCTTGAATTGGTATTTTGTCCCCGAATTAGGAGGTATAAGTATGGCTATCATACAAATTCACAAACACCATCAAATTACTTTACCTGATGAGATACGCAAACCTTTAAATCTTGAAGAAGGATCTCTTCTAGAAGCTTCTATAGACAAGGGGATAATTCTTCTGGTGCCCAAAGATCTAATTGACAAAAACCAGACCTGGTTCTGGACAAAGGAGTGGCAAGAAGGAGAAAGAGAAGCAGATGAAGATATTAAGGCGGGAAGAATAAGAGAGTTTGACAATGTAGAAGATTTTATTGAAGAGTTGGATAAATACTAATGAGGATTATTCGAACGTAAAGATTTATAGACGACTTCGAAAATCTGCCGAGAGATACCAAAGAAAAAACTAAACAATCCATAAGACTTTTGGTAGATAATCTATTTCATCCTTCTTTAAGAACTTAAGAAGATAAAAGGAAGTAAAAATATCTGGGAGGCAAGTATAACTATGAAATACCGGTTTACCTTTAAAATAGAAGATACTGTCTATATTTTACGCCGGGTTGGAACACATCGTATCTTACAAAATCCATAATTGATGCGGTCAATTGCTCAATGGTTCCTTCTGCCACTCTAAAACTTCCTTTAAGGCTTTACTAATTATTTCAATAGTCTTATTATCACCCTTTTTGATTAATTCAATAATTTCCAAAATTATAATCTCATGCTGGGATGGTAATGTTGTAGGTGGAAATGTGAAAAGTTCTTTAACTTCAATATTAAGTCCCTTAGCGATTTTTTCAATACTATCAAGTGATAAATTTCTTTCCCCTCGTTCTATCGCTCCAATGTAAGTATTATGCAAATCTGCTCTCTCTTCTAATTCTTCTTGTGTTAATCCTTGTCCTTTCCTTAATTCTCTTATTCTATTTCCTGTTTTAATTCGTAACCTCTCCATATTTTCCTCCTAAATACTTTAATTTTATCACAATTAACCCTTTAAATACAGAAACGATGAGTATTATTTTAAATC
>SBAY01000252.1 GCA_005239945.1 Nitrospira sp. | reverse complement strand
TGGTCCTTAAATTATCCAAAATGGGCTATTTTTCGTTATCGCCTACATATGAAAAAAACTTTGTTAAAAAAACAACATCTTGCAAGTTTGTATTATAGAGTTATAAACAGTGGAACTTACTTCTTTTTATCCCGTCCAAGAAGATTTGGTAAGTCATTGTTGATAGATACGATAAAAAGTTTATTTGAGGGCAGGTAAGAGTTATTCAAAGATTTATGGATATAGGACAAATGCAGAAATATCCAGAATTGGTGGAAAAATGATGGAGTTGTTTTGGTTATTAACTATTGTTTGTGGAGCATTTGCTTTAGGGAGAAGAGTAGTCAGATGTTGTAAAATTCAACCTGGTTACTTATTAGAAGAACTTGTTCTAAATGTAGGTATAGGCTTAGGGATACTTTCACTTGTTATGTTAGGGTTAGGATTTAGCAAGTTGTTTTATCCTGCTATAGCTTATAGTTTAATAATTCTATCGAACATCCTCTTCATTTATGAACTAAGGGACCTCCTTCCACGAATAAAATTCATAAATATAAAAGAATTAGATAAAGTAACCATTTTTCTTTTAATTATATTTGGTCTACGCACCTTTTTGAATTTCCTGAAGGCTTATATCCCGCCGGTGACCAGTGATGTACTTACCTATCATCTAACATTACCAGGATATTTTATTGAGTTCCATAAAATATATGATGTATCAAAAATGTTTGGCCTTTCAGAACTGCCATTTTTATTAGAAATGTTGTACACATTAGGGATGTTAGTCAGCAATGATATAGTAGCTCAATTAATCCACTCTTTTTATGGACTTTTAGGAGCTTTGACTATTGGTTTGATTACCAGGAAGTTTACTACCCTTAAAATCTCCATTTTATCGGCCATCCTTTTTGCCAGTTTACCTTCTATAATAATTTATTCTGGCACAGCCATGGTAGATATTGGCTTAGCATTTTATATGATTTTAGCCGTCTATACTTTTTTAGGCTGGCTTGAATCCTCAAAGAAAGGGTGGTTGATAATCTCTGCAATTACCTGTAGCTTAGCTATAAGTACGAAATACTGGGGAGGAGTTACTTTAATTTTACTGCCGCTCACCATTATATTTATTAAGATAGCAAAAAAAGAAATAAGCCTGAATTTTATCTCAATTTTTAAATATAGTCTCATCTTTGGATTACTATTTCTTTTGGTATTCTCTCCATGGATGATAAAATCTTACCTTCATACAAATAATCCTCTCTCTCCATTTGTCTTGCCTGGAATTAAGGCCTCTAATTGGAATTCATTTATAGACAATAATTGGAATGTTTCATTTAAAATTTCTCAAACAGAATTTATGAATATGATAAATACCCTGATGAACTTTAAGGAGTGTTTTCAAAAAGACCCAGGTAGAGTAATTCATAGCCTTTTATACTTTAATATTCAGTTTTACCCTTTATTTTTTCTCACTCTATTTCTTATTCCTTTTTTCAAGAAAAATCCCTTAGGTATAAATTTTATCTTGATTTTTTCTCTTATTCATTTTTTAATCGGTAGCAAGCCTGCCTTTATGGATGATAGACATTTCTTTGTCCCTCTATCTCCTACCTTATGTGTATTATCTGCCTACAGTATAGGTAAAATATTAAAAAGAAGTGAATTATATAAGCAGATAGGTCTTATTGTTTTAATCGGATTAATCTGTGGTTGGTGGGCTTATGCCTATGCCTTCTTAACGGCTAAAGGATGGTCACATCGAACATTACCGGTAATCTTTGGTATCGAATCAAGGGATACCTTCCTCAGGCAAAATTTAGATTTCTATAGTATGGCAGATTATATCAATACCCATCTTTCTATATCAGACAAGATACTCTCTCTCAATGAAAATCGAACTTATTATTTTAAAACACAATTTGTTCAGTCTGACTTCAGTGTAGAAGGCTCAATTGTCCACACTTCATCAAATATAGATGAAATATTAAATAGTTTAAAAAAGAATAATATTCATTATATATTTATGAGTAGGAATGAATATTTTATTCAGCATAAACACCCTTCTATCCTCTGGGATGAGGAGATATTAAATAAATATTTTGACCTTTTACATACCAATGGGGTCTGCTATTTATACAAGATCAAATCAGATGCAAAACATTAAACTTACCTTAGCCTATGATGGCACAAATTATCATGGCTTTGCCACACAACCTGGTGGAAATACCATAAGTGATACACTGAAAAAGGCATTAGCCCAATTAACATCTGAGGAGATAAAACTTATCACTGCCAGTCGGACCGACGCCGGTGTCCATGCAAAATGCCAGGTGGTTAATTTCTTGACCAACTCCACTATTCCAATTGAGGTTTTACCGAAGGCAATAAATAGTCGGTTACCTGAAGATATCGTAGTTTATGACGCCTGCCAGGTAGATGCCTCCTTCCATGCCCGATTTTCGGCTAAGTTCCGCAGGTACCGGTATTCAATCCTTACGGCTAAATATCCCGATGTGTTCTCTCGTCGTTATGCCTACTGGTTATCGTATTCTCTCCATTTAGAAAATATGGTCGAGGCCGCCGGTTTCCTTGTAGGCGTTCGTGATTTTACTGCCTTTGCCTCCGAGATAAAGAGGATAAAAAATCCTGTCCGAAATCTGGAAGAGTTGAGCATTGATAAGAAGGGTGCGTTTATCCATTTTAATTTCAAGGCAAATGCCTTTTTACACGGTATGATTAGAACCATTGTTGGGACTTTGCTCGATGTTGGCAGGGGAAAACTTACCCCGGAAGCGGTTAAGGATATTTTGGAATCAAAAGACCGGGCTGAGGCAGGTACCCTCGCTCCCCCACAAGGATTATGTTTAATGGAGGTCGGCTATTGAAAAGATTCTTTAGTTCACTCAAATTAACCTTTATTTTATTAATCCTTCTCGCCTTACTGGCGATGAGCGGCACCATCATCCCTCAAAATGAAAAGCATTATTTTTACATCGAAAAATATGGCTATAATCTCTATCTGTTTTTTAAGGTGTTATCCATAACCGATGTCTATCATTCCTGGTGGTTTATTGGGTTATTGGGATTTTTAAGCCTCAACATTCTCATCTGTGCCTTAAACAGATTGAAAACCTACCGACAGACACTCACAAACCCCAGACAACTCAGTTATTTCGCTACCCATCTTAGTTTTCTTATCATCCTCTCGGGTGGGATGATAGGCAACTTATGTGGATTTAAGGATAATCTATATTTGCGGGAAGGAGAGGTAAGGCATGTCCCCCAAACTAATCTTTATATAAAATTAAATAAATTCTGGCTCGAATATTACCCTGATTCCAAAATGATAAAGGACTACAAAAGTAATCTTACCATTATTGAAAACAAAAAGGAAATTCTGACCAAAACTATTGAGGTCAACCATCCTTTGAGCTATAAAGGCATCCGATTTTACCAGGCAAGTTATGAGGTGGATGTGGATAAGGATTCTCACCACTTTTATTCCAGTGGATTGCAGGTAGTCAAAGACCCTGGGGTAGGGATAGTTTGGTTAGGTTGTGGCCTTTTAATGATTGGCTTGATTATTTCATTTACTGTTTCCCATCGTCGAATATGAGTAATCATCAACAAAAAAGAAGATAGGTATCCAATCACACTGAGTACTATCTCCCACAAAGGTAAATCAAGACTAATGGAGAAATTTAATTCGATAATCAAGGATATGTACAATTTAGTGGACTTTAAAGAAAAAAAGTTGACAATATTTTAAAATCTGCTATAATAAAAATATATGAAACACTCATGCCAACAGAGTTGGCACAAAGCAGAATGAAAATTTAAACCACGAATTTTTAATAAAAAAAAAGAGTTGGGTAAACTATCCGAGGTATATCCGCAATGCGTTTATGAACGAGTTAGATGAAATTGTGGCTTTAAGGACAATAGAAATCGGAGGATGAAAAACTAATGAGATTAAATAAAAAGGAGCAATTGGCCCTGAGAAGATTCAAAATAGCGATTGAGGAAATATTAGGAGGTAATCTTGTAGAAATAAAGTTATTTGGCTCCAAAGCTCGTGGAGATGCTCGGAAGGACTCTGATATAGATGTAATAGTAATTATATCAAGTGGTAACTGGCATATATGTGATGTGGTTTATGGTATAGCCACCGACATACTTCTTGAAACCAATATTTGCATATCTCCAAAGGTCATCAACAGAAAGGAGTACAAGCATCTCTATAATATTGGGACCCCTTTTATAAAAAATGTTATTCGAGAAGGGATTACAGTATGAGTAAAAGGGTACATGAGCGGGCTATTAAAGAATTGAATCGGGATAAGAAAGCTCTATTTGCAGCAAAGACGCTAATAGAGAAAGAGTTGTTTGAGGATTGTGTTTCAAGGGCTTATTATGCTGTTCTTCATGCTGCAAAAGCGGCTTTGGCTTTATCTGAAGTGGAGGCGGATACTCATACTGGGGTACGAAGTATGTTTGGACTTCATCTTGTCAAAACTGGGAAGATAGAAAGAGAGTTTGCCAAAATACTCATAGCAGAGCAAGAAGACCGAGAGATAGGAGATTATGAAATTGACATAGAGATAGAGGAAGAAAGGGCAAGACAAAGAGTTAATGAGGCGGAGAAGTTTATACAAAGAATCGAACAATATTTCCAGGCAATTAAGTAAATAGTAGAAATAAATCTTTATCTAACAGCAGATTTATGACGCTTGCACTAAATTTACGAAGGAACAACCGTGGCTAACACAGTAAAGGAGGTTGAGTAATTAAAAATTATGAATTAAAAATTAAAAATTGAGGAAAGAGAAAAGAATTTATGATTTTTAATTCATATGTTTTCCACTTTCTTAATTTTTAATTCATAATTTTTAATTATACGAGGAGGAAAAAGGTGAAAAAGATTGTTTTATCCTATTCTGGAGGGTTAGATACCTCGGTTATGATTAAATGGCTAAAGGAACATTATGAGACAAAGGCTTGTCCGGTAGAGGTAATTGCTTTAGCTGTAGATTTGGGACAGGGGGAAGATTTCGAGAAATTGCGGACAAAGGCTATTGCCAGCGGGGCAACGAAGATTTACATCGAGGATGTCCAGCAGGAATTTATTGAGCAATTCATCTTCCCTGCTTTGAAATCAAACGCTATTTATGAAGGAAAATATCTATTAGCCACCTCCCTTTCCCGACCATTGATTGCTAAAAAATTAGTCGAGGTAGCCAAAAAAGAAAATGCCTCAATCGTAGCCCATGGCTGTACCGGTAAAGGCAATGACCAGGTACGATTTGAGGTAACGATTGCCGCTCTGGCGCCTGAATTAGAGGTTTTAGCCCCTGCCCGGGTTTGGGAATTCAAAAGCCGTGAGGAAGAGGTGGAATATGCCCTAAAACATAATATCCCGGTTCAGGTGACTAAACAAAATCCCTATAGCATCGATAAAAACCTATGGGGGGTAAGTATTGAATGTGGTCCATTAGAGGACCCATGGGTAGAGCCACCTGAAGACGCCTATCAAATAACCACCTCACCGCAGCGGGCGTCTGAAGAACCTACTTACCTACAAATAGGGTTTGAAAAAGGAATACCCACAAAACTAAATGGTCAGGAATATCCAGCCATAGAGTTAATCAAGAGGTTAAATGAAATTGGGGGGAGCTATGGAATTGGTAGGGTAGATATGGTAGAAAACAGGCTTGTTGGGCTTAAATCAAGGGAGGTATATGAATCACCGGCGGCAACTATACTTTTTGAGGCTCATAACGCCCTGGAGTCGTTGGTGTTAGACCGAGAAACCGCCCATTTCAAACAAATAATCTCCCTTAAATACGCTGAACTAATTTACTACGGTTTATGGTTCTCACCGTTAAAAGAGGCTCTTGACGGATTTGTGGAAAAGACACAAACTCAAGTAACAGGTAATGTCCGGGTAAAACTAATACCAGGTAAGGCCGTGGTCGTTGGTAGAGAATCAAAATATTCCCGTTATTCCTACAAATTAGCCACCTATAGTAAGGAAGACGCCTTTGACCATCGAGCCGCCGAGGGCTTTATTAAAATCTTTGGCTTGCCGTATAGAGGAGTCAGGTGATCGGTAATCAGGTAATCGGTTATCGGTAATCTGGTAATTATTGTACCGATTACTGGTTACCATTAAACTTCCTCATGTTTTTGTATGAACTGACTTGCCTTTTCTAAAAATTCCTTCTCCTGTTTACTCAGGCTATCAATTCCTTGGCTGGATATTTTATCTAACAAGACATCCACCCGCTCTTTGACTAGGCAAAGGTCCACTTGCTTTTTTTCTCTTGTCTCCTGTTTTTTCTTCTTTTTTGTTTGCTCGATAAATTTTGTGATTTGGCCCCAGGTTAAAATATTCTTCAAATAAAGGTAGCCTACAACCATGCCACCTAAATGGGCAAAATGACCTATTCCATCAGGGGTATAGCGCATGCAGGCAAATAATTCGATTACGCCAAAAAGTATGACAAAATGTCTTGCCTGCATCGGAAAGATTCCAAAAACCAGGACTATGTTATGAGGAAACATCATTTCGTAGGCAACCAATATGCCGAAGATAGCGGCTGATGCCCCTATCGAAGGAATGGTTGCGGTAGGGGAGAGAAGGCAGGTCGTTATTCCTCCTCCCAAACCACACAAGAAATAATATCTCACCAATCTATTAGTTCCCCAGACGGCTTCGATTTCACTCCCAAACATCCATAAGGCTAACATATTGAAAAGGATGTGAAAGACATCGCCATGTAAAAACATATAGGTAAATATCTGCCAGAACATAAATTGATGATAAACCGCTTGAGGAGTTAATCCAAAAAGCCCGATGAATTTATTAAATCCCAGTAATTGAAACAGGAAAATAACCCCATTAATTATTATCAGCTTTTTTACCCCAGAGGTCAAATTATAACCAAAGCCTGTTCGGCAATAATGAGGATACATAGTGTTCTCCTTTATAATAGGAATTATTAGTGCACCGTCTCTGATAATTTGATTAAAACTACGAAACACGCGAAAAAGACGAAAAAGCATAATTTAAAGAAAGAATTTTTAGCGTATTTCGTGCCT
>SBAY01000072.1 GCA_005239945.1 Nitrospira sp. | reverse complement strand
TTAACCAGAAAGTTCTTTTTAGAATGCTCTCGGTTTTCCCTTGCCTTGTTTAAAATGTAGGTGTTTTTTTAGAAACTCATCCTTATATCGGATTTTCAAGAAGGGTAAGCAATAAGGCTCTCAAAAAATCCTTGACAGGAAGTTTAATATTGGATATAATTATCAATTGTAAATTGTAAAGTGTAAATTGATAATTGTTAATTATACTAAGGGGTGATTGAAGGATGAATAAACTAAATGGGGCACAAATCTTGGTTGAGTCATTAATTAAAGAAGGTGTAGAGGTAATATTTGGCTATCAAGGTGGGTCGGTTCTGCCTATCTTTGATGTTTTGTATGATGCACCGATTAAATTTATTATGGTTAGACATGAGCAGGGTGCGGCACATGCGGCTGATGGATATGCCCGCTCTACTGGTAAGGTAGGTGTTTGTCTTGCTACCTCAGGACCCGGGGCAACTAATTTAGTCACCGGCATTGCTACCGCCTATATGGATTCTATTCCTATGGTGGCCTTGACAGGACAGGTCCCGACACCTATGATTGGTAATGACGCCTTTCAGGAGGCGGATATTGTTGGAATGACGCGACCCATTACCAAACATAATTATTTGGTTAAGAAACCAGCGGATCTGGCTCGTACCATCAAGGAGGCATTTTATATTACCGCAACCGGCAGACCAGGACCTGTGCTTATTGATTTACCAAAGGATGTAAGCACAGGAATGGCAGAATATAAATACCCGGACAAAATAGAGATGCGGAGTTATAACCCAACTTATTACGGACATCCCGGCCAGATAAAAAAAGCCGCAGAACTGATTCAGGAGGCTAAAAAACCGGTTATTTATGCTGGTGGTGGTGTGGTTACCTCAGGTGCCTCCCGGGAACTTATAGAATTAGCCGAAAAAACCTCTATCCCGGTAACGACTACCTTAATGGGATTAGGTGGATTTCCAGGAACTCATCCGCTATTTTTAGGTATGTTGGGTATGCATGGTACCAAATATGCTAATTTTGCTATGGTTGAAACGGATTTAATTATTGCTATTGGGGCACGATTTGACGATAGAATAACTGGCAAGTTAGATGAATTTGCTACCAATGCCACCATCATCCATATCGATATTGACCCGGCATCTATCAGTAAGAATGTAAAAGCCCATCTCTCGATTGTAGGGGATGTCAGGTGTGTTTTAACAGAATTAAACAAAATAGTCCAGCCGCTGGAGATTACACCATGGCTTAAAAAAATAAATGAGTGGAAGAAAAATTATCCATTGACTTATAAAAAAGGGGATGGTTGTCTCAAACCACAATTTATTATTGAGGAGATTGGCAAGGTTACTCAGGGCAAGGCTATCATTACCACTGAGGTAGGGCAAAACCAGATGTGGGCGGCGCAATATTATAAATGTGACTACCCACGCCATTTCCTATCCTCCGGTGGCTTAGGGACAATGGGCTATGGATTACCAGCGGCTATTGGGGCACAGGTTGGCAATCCGGATAAAATCGTTTTTGATATAGCCGGAGACGGCAGTATTCAAATGAATATCCAGGAACTGATGACGGCTGTCCAGTATAAACTGCCGGTAAATGTGGCTATCCTCAATAACCAATATTTAGGCATGGTCAGACAATGGCAGGAGCTTTTTTATAATAAAAGATATGTTCAGACATCTTTAGCTATGTCTCCTGATTTTGTGAAATTAGCCGAGGCTTATGGGGCAGAGGGTATTCGGGTAACCGAGGAAAAGGATGTCCGCCCGGCGTTAGAGCAGGCAATTGAAACACCTAAACCTGTGTTGATTGACTTTCGAATAGTGCCTGAGGAAAATGTTTTTCCAATGGTACCGGCAGGAGCGGCATTAACTCAGATGATTGATAGTCTGGCGTAAAATAATGCAAAAGTGGGAGATTGGGGCAAAAGGCAATAGGTAAGCTGGGGATTATTAAATAGTAATCGGTTATCGGTTATCGGTAATCGGTTTTAACGCTTTATTTGAAATTACTGATTACCTGAATACCGATAACCGATCACCTAAAAATTTGTGGGGGAACTTCGGATGAGAACTTTTGGCCAATAGGTGCTATACATTCTCCATTCAATATTATACCTTCAAAAGATAAAGAAATTCCGATAAAGGATTTCATTCCCTTTCCCTTAAACCCTGAACCTTGAACCTGGAAACTTTTTAAAATGTAAATGTTACCTTGAATCCTGCCTCATAACCATAAAAATCCTTATCCTTTTCTAATTTATTTCGCGTATAGCCTAATTTACCTCCTAATGTGCCTTTAACATTCTTTTGCAATTCATAACTTCCGCTCATATTAATAGAATAGGCATTTAGATCTTTTGTCACCCTGTTATTCGTTCCTTCTTTCTGCCAGTCAATTTTAAAGATAGTGGTAGTTTCAAGTCTTCTTTGTAAGGTAATCTTGCGTCCAAATGGAAGTTTAACCGGCTTTGGTCTTTTAATATCATGTTTTATTTGAAAAGTTGGTGAGGTATTGACTACAAAATCTTTGAGTCCACCCTGTTTCTTTGTTTTAGAATTTTGATGGGATAAGGTAAAGCTGGTATTTAATCCTTCTTTCCATTTACGGTCCCAGGTGAGCGATGGGTTAATGTCTGTTTTAATCGTTGTCTGGTTCGATTCCGTTCTGGTCCAGGTATATTTAGTATTGAAATATGTCTTATCCGAAGATGATGTGCCTAAGAATTGGCTATATTTAGGCAAGACGGTCAATAAATTAATCCCTATATCGGTAACATAAGAATCGGTTAATATCCTGGATAAAGAACTTTGGTTTTGAGTTTTATCATCGGTGCGGGTATAGGTAAGTGATGTCCTTTCCATCGGTTTCCATTTAGGATACCAATTGCTTCTTAATTCATATTTTCGTTTATTACCGGCAGATATTCTTTCTCCGCCAAATGATGGGTATTGACCTGTCTTAGGTCCTTCTCCTTTGAGTAACTGCCCTTGATAATAATTCTTATAAATCTTTTTTATACATTCCCATGAACCCAATTCTGTAGAAATGTTAGAATAATTAGCCGTCACATCAAGGACAAACTGAGGAGTAATGGTAAAGAGTTTATAGCGAGGCCAATATCCTGCTTTAGGAAACCATTCAAAGGGATTAAGGGCTGACTCAGTAGTTACTTCAAAATGAGCCGTAGTATTAATATCCTTTGTCCTATTAGTCGATGTTCCTTTGTATGACTCTACATATTTCATGCCAGTATCGAATCGAGGACTAACAAAAGGAATACCACTATATACTACCCGATTAAATGACTGTTCGAGGGTTCTTGAGGTAAGATAATATTTGGTGTCATCCTGGGAAATATTGGTTATCTTTTTACTTGTTTGGGCGGCTTTAAGAGAAGATTCACCTTTTAATGTCTTTATCGGGGTGAACTTCAAGGTTAATACCTCATCCTGGGTTCTGGTTAAGATTTTTTCATTTTTTGTCTTTTCTATTTTGTAATCCTTTTTTGCCAGGTCCTCACTATGTTTATAGGTGGATGAAAGAGAAAGGTCTTCACCGGTTGGTATCCATTTGAATACCTTTTTAGGAAAGGTATAATTATAAACATAACTTGTATCTCCATGTAGATTTTCATAAATCTCATTTTCTTTTTTACTTCGTCGAGCGGTATCGATTGTTTTACGATCAACCCAGGAATTAATAGTCATATCAGGGAATTTTTGGAGTTTTTTAACCAATTGTTTAAGTTTAAGGGTGGCGGTTATCTTCTGATATTCTTCAGTAGTTTTACCAGAATTATCATTAAGGAGATTTGTGCCTTTAGTTGGGTCAAGTTCATTAATGTTTTCATACCATTGATAATTAAGCGGTAAGAAATTTATTTTAGTAAAATTAACGGCGATGTCTTGTCTTTTTGTTTCATCATTTTGAGGCACACGACCCAGACATTCGAATTCACTGCCTATTATCTTCCCACTCCAATCAAGGGTGAGATAATCCTTGAATTTAGTATTAATGGCAATTTTTCCTGCCGAGCCTTCTGCCTTCTGGGCATGATCCAGGTGAATATCATTAACATAAACTTCACCTTTGAGCAAATTGGTTGTTGAGGTATTTTCAATTCCAACACTTATCCATTGAATATTATCGAAATTAGGGTTGGATTTAGCTTCATAACCAAAGGGGAGTTGGGCATAATTATAAGGCGGGGTAGCGGTGCCTTTTCTTTTTCCTTCCTCAATCAGCTTAATCAGTTCCTTCTTGAAATCATCCAGATTGACATTTATTAGTTGCCAACCGGAGAAATTAATCGGCAGGGTATATCCAAAATAATTATTTTCATCCAGCCCAAATCTAATAAAGAATTTTCCACCTTTATTATCCCCATAAACCCAGAATTTAAGGTATTTATAGTCATTGTAATTTTGTTTGTTAGGAAATGTTCGGTAGGTATAACCCTTAGAGGGTATAGTGGTAGTTCCCACAGTAGCCTGCTGTAACTCATATTTCAGAACTAAGGCCTCTTCCCTTTTCATCTCCTCATCCGGGTAAAGTTTTTTGTAATCCTCATTGTATCTAATGGAGGAATAGGCATCGTCCTCGGCATTTTTTGAGTTAACGGTGAATGTTCCTTTACCTGCTGGGGTAACCGTGCCAATTAACCATCGACCACTACCCACAAGGGCAAGACCACCAAGCCGAATTTCACCATCTGGAGAAGTGGTTTGTGTGCCTTTAAATCGTAATCTAACCTGTTTAATGCCATTCCATCTCGGTGACTGGGTTAGCGAACCTTTTTCTGCCTTTGATAAAGGAATAGACCATAATCGCCAATCACCTATTCGATTCCTGATACTAACCGTCCCTTCAGTAAAGTCTTTGAATTTAAGGACAAAATAATTCTCCTGGGTAGTTAAAACACCGTTTCCATCCAAATCCTCGGTATCAAGTTGATTATTATCTGCCCCTACCTTAGTTGTTTCATCTGGATAAGAGAATGTCCAACCGATATCTTCATTTTTATTTAAAATAAAATCGCCATTTTGATCTTCTTTTTCAGGTTCTATCCCAATTCCATCAGCATTTTCTGAGACCTCACCTAAATCAATATATAATTCATCGATTTTATTAATGTCCTGGTCCCTTAACCAGATTTCTAAATGGGTATAGCCTGTCCAATCAAGTGGGACATTGGATAAAGGTTGGACTATAGAAATCCATGAGTCGGTTCCAAACTCCGAATAATCAAGTCTTAATACATTTTCCTCTACGGTATCATCTTCTTCCCATTGCACATTCTCTTCATAATCATAGGGACCGGATATTTCTGTTATATTACGACGAGAAGGGGAAGTCAGCAAATTTCCTTCGCTACTTTTACAATACCATAATTTAGCCCTTGTCAAATTAGCCTCAGGCAAACTACTTAATTGCCAGGCAGTTTCACTCATGCTGATTTCCCTTGCATTTTCAACCCCTTCCATAGAATCAATTATAGCCGAACCAAAGCTATTTTTATTTTTGAATGATTTAGCTACCTCACCCGTAATAGTAACATCCACAGGTAAATTATTCTCCAAATTAAACAGGTCTTTTAAAATAGGGCTAAGTTTAACAGAGCTATTTACACCAATTACCTGTAAATTTCCAAGCATTGGGTCATCAGCTTTTGGCACCTTTGTTAATTTGGGTGCACCTTCATAAAGAAAGGTAGAACCAATTGAAAAATTATTGTTTGGTGTCCATTCACCCCGGACACCGGCTACTGTTTTCTGGTATTTTGTGCCTATAAAAGGCGTATATTCATAATCTATTTTGATAGTAGTGTTTTCAGTGATATTTATATGCGGCATAAAGGTTAAAAACCCTGTATCATAATCAATGAAATAATCAGCATCCTTAGTTAATAGCTTGCCATCAATATATATTTGCTCACTTCCCGGGACAATATTCAAATAGCCTAAGGTATAATTCTTAACCTTCGTTGTATAAGTTCCAAGGATAGTATATTTATGCCGTTGGTCATAAGGAATATTATCATCTGGCTCATAGGAAATAGATAGTGTCCCCAGGGCATTTTTTAACTCATTAAAGTGGCTATTCAGAAAAGGATTGGATTCTGTGCCTATGCCTATGAGGTTAAATGGGGTTGGGTCCGGGAATTTTATAATACCCTCATCATGGTCAATATAATCACGCTCTTTGTCATTATCAATCTTTTTGTCACCATCATTATCCAATCCAAAAATCTGTAAGTAGTAATATTCATCATTACCTTTTGAACCAAAGGGTGCTTTATTATCATAATAGTCTTTGCCGGCATTGTCTATAATCTTTACTTCAAGCAGGGTATCTGTGGGAATATTTTTGCCGATACTATAGTAATTTCTTTGTTCAAAGACATCATATCTGTGATCTAACCCTGGTTCAATCATTAATATAGTCCCCGCAGGGGTATTTTGTGAATAATGATTTGCTGGGAAATAACGACCCATATTATCCCTGAAAACTACCCCAACCTTGTAATCATTCCCAATACTTTGTTTAAAGGTAATAATTCCGGAATTTGCGTCAAACACATAATCCTCACCCTCATATTGAATGTCAAAAGAGCCATTATGGGTTTTACTGCCAATGCCAGGTAAATCTATTTGGGCCGTAATCAGGCCAATATACTTAGGAGGATTGTTATTATTTCCATTGTTGTCATCGATATAGACCGCCTCTAAGACAAGAGGTAACTGTGGTTGGGGATAAAGCCCCTGGGGTAAAAGGGAGTAATATTTTTGGGCAATATAGGCGGTATCTGCTCGGTTAATATCTACTATCCTTTTATCCCCTTTAAATTCTTTGGTTACCCTGAGTCCTTTACTTCTACTGGCAATACCCCATAATTTAATTTTATGACCAACCTTTGCCTCAGCACTGACACCAAATACCTGACTATTATAGCCCACAAACTCTGTTCCCGGGGCAGTAAATTTAACATCGCCAAATTCTACTTTTTGGACTACCTCTCTTTGGTCACCTTTATAATTTATATAAAAATTCTGTTTCTTGTTGGAATTAACATCACTATAATCAACATTGACATTGATTCTCTCCTTGACTACCCCTTGAAGTCTAACGGTTAATTCCTGGTGTATATTAATGCCTGAGGTAAATCCGCCGCCGGGATTTTCCTTGTTTTTACGCCGTTTAGAATCAAGATATTGACTATCTCCTACTTTTATATCAATTATTTTTGTCCCATCAATCGTTAATCTTGAACCAGCAGGTAATTCCCGGTCAAGAACTCTATCCAGATCAATCTCTTTATGTTCAGCTAATTTTTTCTCCTCCTCTTCCCTTTTCCTTTTCTCTTTCTCTGTTTTTTCTCTTTCTTTCTCTTTCAACTCCTTCTTTCTTAATTCTTTAGCCTCTCTTTTTTCCCTGGCAAGTCGAATTTTTTCTTCTCGTTTCTTTTGTTTGGCTGTTTTTTCCTCTTCTAGTTTTCGTTTAGCCTCCAATTCCTCAATCTTTCTTTCTTGTTCAGCCTTTTGCCTGGCTTCGATTTCAGCCTTTTCAACCTGCCTTTGGGCCTCTAAAACCTTTTTCTCCTCTTCCTCCTTTATCCGGTCTTTGTCCTCAAGTTTTTTAGTCGCTAATTCCTTAATCCTTTTTTCCTCTTCCAATTTTTTCTTTCTGCGGACAAGTTCCTGTTCAATCTCCTCATCTATTAATCTCATCTTTTCCTCAAATCGTTCTTTTTCTTCCTGAGCTATTTTTGCCTTTAATTCCTTGATTTTTGCCTCTTCCTCTTCAACAAGTTTTTGCTTTTCAACGAGGATTTTGGTTTTTCTTTCTTGCAATTCCTTTTTCTCAAGTCTTGATATCTTTTCTATTTTGCGTTGAATTTCATGATAAAAAGTTTCATTGAATTTCAATCGGATTTCATAAGGTATAACTACCTGAAATTGGACCCTGGGTGCTTCCTCTATTTTTTCTTTTTCTTGAGAAATAGGTTTAAGCAGACTGGTAGCCCCTTGTGATAACGATTGATATGGTGAAGTAAAGGTTTTTTTAACAGGGGTAGATTCAGTATAAGCAGGTGTCCGCTGGACAGAAGGTGTTATCTTTTCTTTGTCTATAACCAATTTTTTTTCTAATAGCTCACTTGCCCAAACAGGAAGAGGTATAAACAAAATTAAGAATAAATATCGTTTAATCATTAGTATAATTATACCATAGCATTTAGTTAAATGCAAGTGTTTTTTAATTCAGACAGTAATTCCCCAACTTTTAGCAATGATTTAAAGAAGTGAATTTTTTGAGGGGGAAAACTTTTTGAAAAAAGTTTTCCCCCTCAAACTCCCCTTTTCCAAAACTTTTTAATTACAAGGGTATGGATTTTAGTTACCCAAGAAATG
>SBAY01000149.1 GCA_005239945.1 Nitrospira sp. | reverse complement strand
TGGTAAGATAATTAATATCAGAAAACCTGGCCTTCCAGAAGGTAGGCATAAAGCGATATATGAAGCTTTAGATATAAGGTATTATGATTTACCTATTAAAAAGATTTATATATAGCGTAGGGTCTAAAATTCTGTAGAGCCTTGTTATTCCTGCATCTATTTTTTAAAAGTGCGAAACTTGGGTTAAGGTATTTCTTGGCTCCTTGTTGAAAGTGAAAACATATCTGGGAATAAAAGGTATTCTCTTCATCTGCTAAATTCCTTGAGGCAAAACCAATATCTTCCTCTGCCTTACTTAATCATTCCTTGACAATCTTTTTATCCACTATAGAGAACCCTACCTTCTTTTAGAATAGCCTTGATAAAAGGATCGCCAGGCGAATTCTTTCATTAAACTCCTCTGGACGGTAAACAAAAAAAATCAACAGGCACATTCTTTTTAATCAATCTTCTAAGCTCTCTTGCCCGTTCCCTGCCAAGATAAGGGGTATTCTCTTTGATAACCAAAAGCTCGACATCGCTGTCGTTATTAAACACTCCTTTAGATGTTGAACCAAAAAGGATTATTTTTATGGGCTTATACTTTTCAATTATCTGGGCTACAATATTCTCAACTTCTTCTTTCACTCCTTGATTCATATCCACCTTCACCGTCTACATTCAAAATCTCCTTTCGCTTCCTTGCGGATAAACTCAAGTATCCGAGACTCAATCAAATCCGTAATCTTACTAATCTTCAGCGGCTGGACATTGTTAATCTTCATCTTCTTGTTCTTCCTTAGCAAAATCAAGTTTATTTAAGACAAACTCTTTTACCTTTCTGGCTATTTCAAGAGATTCCTCGGCATCTTCTGCCCCTGGTTCAAGCCAGACATCCGGATAGCGAATTTCTACAGCATAGTCAGTTAGACTATCTGCATCTTCCAGTTCGTCCTTGAAAGATGAATCCACAGTAGCACATAATTCTAACAAATCTATTATCTTATGAGTCTTGGTGAAGTAAATTTGATGGTGTACCAAAAAAGCCTTCAGATACTTTTCTACAGTCTGTTGGCAATGGAAACATACTGTTTCTGTAATCGGGTCATCAAAAGAGAATTCTCTCTCTGCACTCAAAAGGTCTTTGTCAGCTTTCTTTATCCATTTATTAACCAGGTCTTTAATAGCTTCATCTCGACTCATAAATAACCTTCCCAAATTTATTTGCAGGATAGATGATAGTACCAATAATATCCTTGTATGTTTCAAATTCTTTAATTGTCTTGATAATCACATCTACGGAGACTCTTAGGTCAGAAAGCATCTTTCTAATTTTACAACTCTGTATCCGTGTTGGCATATCGCTATCTTTCACTATCAATAAATCAATATCACTATCTTCTTTCGGACTTCCCTCGGCATAAGAACCAAAAAGGATTATCTTTTCAGGCTTTATGTTTTCTACAATTCTTCTTTTAATTTCATCTATTTGCTCTTGAGTTACCATTAGATTGGACGACCTCCTCCATCAAATTCTTATGACCTCCAAAGCATTTTTCACGCCTTTACCCATTTTTTATCTTTGCCTGAGCGGCGGCCAAGCGGGCAATTGGCACTCGATATGGAGAACAGGAGACATAGGTCAGATTGGTTAAATGGCAGAATTCTACGGAATTTGGTTCACCACCGTGTTCGCCGCAGATACCCACCTTAAGGTCTGGTTTGGTGGTGCGTCCTTTTTCTATACCGATTTTCACTAATTCGCCTACCCCTTCACGGTCTAAAACCTCAAACGGATTCTGTGGTAAAACGCCTTGTTCAAGATACCTATCCAGGAATTTTCCTTCGGCGTCATCGCGGGAAAAGCCAAAGGTAGTTTGGGTTAAATCATTGGTGCCAAAGGAGAAAAATTGTGCCTCACTGGCTATTTTGTCGGCGGTGATAGCTGCCCTGGGCAATTCTATCATTGTTCCCACTAAATAATCTACAGCAAGCCCATATTTTTCGAATG
The DNA here is from genome assembly GCA_005239945.1 of Nitrospira sp. GTDB lineage: Bacteria > UBA9089 > CG2-30-40-21 > CG2-30-40-21 > SBAY01 > SBAY01. The sequence goes on along the minus strand of SBAY01000149.1, from coordinate 8,272 downwards.
TCTCTTTAGCCACCTTATCGGTTAGGTCTTTTTGGAGTTTTAACTCCTGGACATCACCAACCAATGGAATCATTATCTCAGGTAGAACCTTATATCCCTCTTTAGTCAATTCACACGCCGCCTCAAATATTGCCCGTGTCTGCATCTGTGAAACCTCTGGATAGGTAATTCCCAGACGACAGCCACGAAGCCCAAGCATCGGATTTACCTCTCTTAAAGACTCGACCTTATGCAATAAACCTTCCAGCTCCTTTATTTTATTTTCATCTCCTTTAGTTGCCTTTAATGTCGCCAATTCTACCAATAATTCTTCATGTTTGGGTAAAAATTCATGTAGCGGCGGGTCTAATAGCCTGATAGTTACGGGTAAGCCATCCATTGCCTTGAATATGCCGATAAAATCCTCCTTTTGCATAGGCAATAATTTATCCAATGCCTGTCTTCTTTCCTTCTCATCATTAGCCAGAATCATTTCTTGCATAATCGGTAATCTATCCTCGGCAAAAAACATGTGCTCTGTTCGGCAAAGTCCTATCCCCTGAGCGCCAAATTCACGGGCTATGCCTGCTGATTTCGGGTCATCGGCATTGGTTCGGACACCTAATCTCTTAATTTCATCCGCCCATTGGAGCAAGGTTTTTCCTTCCTCACTCATCTCTGGTTCGATAGTAGGTGCTTGCCCTAAAATTACCCTGCCAGTAGAACCATCTAAGGTAATAAAATCGCCTTCTTTAATAATTTTATCCTTTACCGTAAATTGTTTTGCCGCTCCATCAACCTTAATTGCTTCGCATCCGGCAACACAGCATTTACCCATGCCGCGGGCAACTACGGCCGCATGTGAGGTCATTCCCCCGCGGGCAGTTAATATCCCCTCTACCACAGCCATCCCATGAATATCATCCGGAGAGGTTTCGTTACGCACCAGGATGACCTTCTTGCCATCCTCAACCCATTTGCAGGCATCATCCGGGTCAAACACCACCATCCCACAAGATGCTCCTGGGGAAGCAGGTAGCCCTGTGGCTAATATCTCTACCTTTGCCTGAGGGTCAATGTGTCGATGGAGGAGTTGGTCTAATTGTTTGGGTTCTACCCTCATTAGTGCCTCTTGCCTGGTAATTAATTTCTCATTGACCATATCTACGGCAATCTTTATGGCGGATTGAGCGGTCCTTTTACCTGTTCGGGTTTGCAGCATAAAAAGCTTTCCACCTTCAATGGTAAATTCAATATCCTGCATATCTTTGTAATGACTCTCTAACTTCTGATAGACATCAACTAATTGCTGATAAACCCTAGGCATTTCCTTGGGTAGGTTATCTATTGGATTTGGTGTACGGATACCGGCGACGACATCCTCACCCTGGGCATTGAGAAGATACTCACCATAAAATTTCTTCTCCCCGGTAGATGGATTACGGGTAAAGGCTACGCCAGTGCCTGAATCCCAGCCCATATTCCCAAAGACCATTGCCTGAACATTAACCCCTGTGCCTAAGTCATCAGGGATGTTATATAATTTACGATAAGTTACCGCGCGGGGTGTATCCCATGATTCAAAAACGGCATTGATTGCCTTTTTTAGTTGTTCCTTTGGTTCCTGGGGAAAATGAATCTTTTCTACCTCACGAAGCATACTTAGATATCGGGCAATGACATTACGAAGCCCTTCCACAGACAATTCCGTATCTTGTTTTACCCCTTCTTCTTCCTTGACTTCATTTAAGATAAACTCAAACTCATGATGTTTTACCCCTAAAACCACATTTGAGAACATCTGGATAAATCTCCGATAGGCATCATAAGCCATCCTTGGATTCTGGGTTTTTTTCGCTAATCCTTCGACGGTATGGTTATTTAATCCGAGGTTCAGAACAGTATCCATCATCCCGGGCATAGATATTTTTGCCCCAGAACGCACAGAGACAAGAAGTGGATTTTCCACATCCCCAAATTTCTTACCCATTACCTCTTCTAATCTCTTCATATTTTCCTCGATTTCTGCTTCTAACCCCTGGGGATATTCACCATGATGTTGGTCATAATAAATACAAGCCTCAGTAGTGATAGTAAATCCAGGTGGAACAGGTATGCCGATATTGGTCATTTCGGCTAATCCTGCCCCTTTTCCTCCTAACAATTCCTTCATTTTTCCCGTTCCTTCTGCCTTACCGGCACCAAAAAAATACACATACTTCGACATTTTAAAAACCTCCATTTTGATTAATTTAGGTATTTAGGCTGAAGGTATAAGACTGTCAGGATACTTTAGTCTTCCTTCTTCCTTCAGCCTTCAGCCTTACTCCCCTTTTTCTTCAACCGTAAGTCCCTTCCAGCTAACAATATCCTGGTCATCACCTTCTCCACCTTCTTCGCTATCTGCCCCGAAGGAAAGCAGGTCATAGTCATCAGGATTATGTTCACCCGGGCAAATATAGATGTATGGATTTCCCCAGGGGTCCAAAGGAATTTCCTTTTTAAGATATGGGCCATCCCAATTTTTAGGCAGGGGAGGAATAGTAGGTTCTGTTCGTAAGGCTTGCAATCCCTGTTCTGTGGTTGGGTATTTGCCATTATCTAATCGGTAGCTATCCAGGGCAACACCAAATATCTCTATTTGGGCTTGTGCTCCAATCCGTTTAGAGCGTGAGATTTTCTTAAACACCGTTGGAAACACAAAAGCCGCAATGATAGAAATTATCAGGATAACTACCATCAATTCTATTAAGGTAAATCCCTTTTCTTTCTTTAATTTATTCTTCATTTTCAAAAACTCTTTTTTACATATACATGTTTTGCAGACTACAGAGACGCAGAGAGAACTCAGCAGCCTGTGCCTGAGTGACTAATTAGTTAATCAATATACCACATTGATGATTTTTTGTCAACTATTTTTAATACGACACTAACTGCACCTCTTTGGAGCCTGTGGGCAGGCAGAGGTCTATTAGCCAATTTGGGTTTCTGCGGTATCTACTGTGAATACGCTCATCATAATTTAAGGTAATGGTATTGCGGTAGATTAATGCCTCGTCTTTGGAGATGATGGCTCCATTAAAATGCACTCCATTACCTAATCTACCCGCACAGGCATGATTGGTATAAATCACGCATTCAATCTTATTGATTTGATTAGTAGCAATATCACCAAATTCATCGGTATTTGGAGGTAGTCTATCAAAATTAGTAATTGGTACTTGAGTCTGGACATCTGTCCAGGTGTAGTCATCATCAAATACGCCATCTCCATCAAGGTCTTCTGTGTTTGCCTGGAAGATACCGTCATCTTCTGTTGGGTCTGTCCAGTAGCCTCCTTGAGGATGTTCTGGGTCAGTTATCCAGACATTGGTATCCGGTATCCCATCTGCACCTACATCCTCGCTCCCCATACCAAATAACCAGTAATTGGCATACCATGGGTCATTTCCATAATATCCAAAATCCGAATTTTTTGTGTAATCACCGATAATCACATTTTCGCGTGCACCTAAACCAATAATATCCTTGTCTTTATTTGCCTCAACCCATTGGTCCACAACCTCAGGGTCATCAGATGAAGGACGAGGGGAGGAAGGGGCATTTTTATAATTTATGTCTCTGGCAATGTAGATGTTTCTACCGGCATAAATGGTTCCAGTTCCCTGGATTGTTCCTGTTATGACCACATCACCCCTTATGACTACAGGTCCGTGTATTTCGATGGGGTTGGAGGAACTGCCTTCAAGGATGATATTCCCTGATTCCCCATCCTCATCTCCAAAAACCTTATCAATCACCAGGGTATCTCCTATTTTGATAAAACTGTTTCTTTCAAAGGCTAATTCTTCGTAATAATCAAGTGTTTGAAGGTTGGGCATTTCTAATTTCTCTACCCCTTGATATGTCTCATAAGATTGTCCTGGTGGTGTTTCCCATGTCCCCCGAATCTCGCCTGAGGCATAGACATCACCAGCCACCCTTGGTTCATCTCTAAAATCAAAATCACCATTTGAGCGAACATCGCCATTGGCGGTTATGCCACTGCCATAAAACCAACCCCAATTATTAAGAAAATAGACATAGTCAAAGACATAGGAAGGGGGATGAGGAATAGCAATAGCGGCTGACTGAGCTGTCACAGCTACTGTTCCTATCCCTAAAACCCTGGCAAATACCGTTGTTATTTCTCTGGTAGTACTTATACCTATCTTTGTGTTGTCTATTATAATTTCCTGTGAATTAATTTCGAGCCCATTATTTTGAGCCAATCTAATTGCCTCAGTTGTTGCTGAACCAGGGCTTTCCGGTAGCTGCCAGGCACCGGCTAAAACCGCGGCATCTAAAGCATTCTGAAGTTGTGCACGACAAAGATAAACCCTGCCTACATCCACTGATAACGCCGCTACCCCTAAAAAAAGCAGCATAAATAGGGCTACAAAGATTACGACCTGCCCTTTTTCTTTGTTTAACATCATTACTCCTTTTCGGGAGGAATAGGACTTATATGACCTATCTGACTTATTCCCGAACCTCTTCTTTCTCAGCGTTCTATCCGCATGGTAGTTGTCGCTGTCATCGTTAATCCCATTGGCTCACCAAAATGTGGAGCATTAATAAAGACCCGATATGCAATAGAAACGGTGGTATTTGCTCCTTGTTCTCGCTCAGCCGGGGTAGGTAAAATACTAACTCCTGAAATTGTTCCAACTAAAAAATGGGTATTAGCTAACCCGGAAGTATTAGTCGTAATATCAGTCGTTATTTGTTCATCAGTTTTAGTCCCAAGTGCTACTGCCCTGGCGGCCTCACGAGACAGTTGGGTCACAATCAGATAATTATGAAACACGAGGCTAACCTCAATAATAAGCACTGAAAGCAACAATAAGAGTGGTAAAAGCAGGGCAAATTCAACGGTTGATTGCCCATTTTCCCTTTCCTTTTCCATCTTCATCTCCCTCCCAATTAGCAGGTTTTGTCTACTATTTTTAGTAAGCGGATTTAGCAGATTAAGCAGATAATTAAAAATAAAAAATCCGATTAATCCGTTTAATCCGATTACTAAAATTTTCCCTTAACACGGAGGAATGCCTCCACTACCTGGGGGTCAAATTGTTTGCCGGCATTTTCTTTTAATTCCAAAATAGCCTCATCCACAGATTTTGCCTTTCTATACGCCCTATCAGAGGTCATGGCATCAAAGGAGTCTGCTACGGCTATGATTCGTGCCCCTAATGGAATATCCTCCATCTTTAATCCTTCAGGGTAACCATTCCCATCATATCGCTCATGATGATGTTTGATAAAAAGAATTCCCTTCTCTAAGAATCCTAATGATTTCACTATATCCGCACCGGTAGTTGGATGGTGTTTTATCTCATCCCATTCGTCCTGCTCCAATGCCCCTAACTTATTAAGGATATGATCACGGATACCAATCTTACCAATATCGTGCAATTGACAGGCATAACGAATTAATTCCTGCTCATGTTCAGGGAAACCTAATTCCTTAGCAATACTTACAGCAATATCAGTTACCCTCTCTGAATGCCCTCTGGTATAGCAGTCTTTTGCCTCAATAGTGCTTACAAGTGCGGCCATTGTCCCTAAGTAAAGGGCTTCTAAGCTCTTATTTAACATAAGAACCTCTTCTACCTTTTGATTCAAATCGATATTCTTTTTAGTTAAACTTTTAACCAACCCTTTATTTTTTAGCTCTAATCGTTGGTGTTGTATCCCCCTTTTAATAGTTACCTTTACCTTTTCCATATCAAGGGGTTTTTCTAAGTAATCATAGGCATCATACCTGAGGGCTTCAATGGCTACTTCTATGAAGCCATGACCAGTAATTATAATGACTATGGTAGCCGGGTCATTCTGTTTAATAACCTTTAAAATCTCCAAACCGTTCATATCAGGAAGTTTTATATCCAGAAGCACAACATTAAACGACTTTCCCTTGATTTGGGATAAGGCCTCTGCCCCGGTTTGGGCAGTAATTATCCGGTAACCTTCCTTTTTTAAACTCATCGAAAGGATGGTAGATATATCCTGGTTATCATCAACAATCAGAATACTTTCTTTTTTTAAAATTTCCTCTTGTGGGTTAAACTCCTTTTCTTCTTCGTGCCTTTTGTCCACGATATAATTTGAGCCAAAGAAGGTTTTGGCATATTCCTTTAATTCACTACCTATGGTTGATACCTCGGCTAAATGGGTTAGATTCCTTTTTTTATTCGTTACCACACCTATGGAGATAGTCATAATCGGAAATTCTTCTCTTTCCCCTTTACGATTAAGGCTAATAATAAATCCTTCTTGCCGCTCTTTTTCTGAGTATAAACCAGGAATCATCTTATTGAATTCGTTAATAATTTCTCGGCAAATAGCCTCAACCCTGTCCGGATGGGTAATGACGACAAAATCATCCCCACCGATATGGCCAATAAAGTCTTCTTCAACACCTATTTTATGAACCGCATTTATAATCACCCCTGCGGTTAATTTTATGGCCTCATCCCCTTTATCAAAACCATAATGGTCGTTAAATGCCTTGAAATTATCCAGATCTATGAAGCAGGCGGCAAAGGGATTTTTCTGCTCAATACACTTATTTATTTCCTCACGGATAGAATTATTTCCAGGGAGTTTAGTGAGTGGGTTGGCATCAATGCCCAGGTAGGTGCGGTGGATAATACCTTTGATAATAGCTACAAGTTCTTCGATATTAAATGGCTTAGTGATATATTCATCGATGCCGATGCGCCACCCTTCAATCTCATCCTTTACATCCCCTTTACCTGAAAGCATAATTATGGGTAGGTGTTTGAGTGTAGGGTTTTTTCTTATTCGTTTGCAAACCTCATATCCATCCATCTCAGGCATCATAATATCCAGGATAATGAGGTGCGGGATTTCTGCTTTTAATTTCTCTAATCCCTCTTTACCACTTTGGGCTAAAGTTACCTCATATCCTTGAGCCGTCAATATTTTTTCAAGAAGTTTTAAGACCGAAATATCATCGTCTATGACTAAAACATGGGACTTTTTATCCATTTTGTTATACGCTCCTTAAGGCTGAAGGTTATTAGGCTGAAGACTAAAGGTAAAGAGAAAGTCCTTCTTCCCTTCTTCCCTTCTTCCCTTCTTCCCTTCAGCCTTCCTCCCTTATCTTCTATACGCCGGATTTAATGCCCGAGGCTGAATCCTTGTTTTAAATGTAGCCGTAGATGTGCCTTTACCAACACCACCTTTTTTCTTAGTGCTTACTGTTCCTTGAATCTCAATAAGCCCAATGGAAGGGAGCTGAGTATATGTCCCATAGGGAATTATTGTTGTTGAATCTGTGCCATAATAGGTAAGGGTAAAGGTAGCTACATTTTCAGCGATAACCGATGGACCCAAATGACGGGAGGCAAGGGCAGTATCATTTATCTGGCGAATAATTGTTTTTGTCTCGGGCAGGTATTCATAGCTAATGACCGCTGAACTAATAAAATTATTTGAATTCTGGACATCGGTTACACCATCGCCATCGCTATCTCCCGGAACCGATTCAAGTATGCCATTATCACCCGGGGTAATTAATATTTCCTCCATGTAAGCTATGCAACCAATAGGAGTTATCTGGACATCATCTCCTCTGGCTTGAGTATTGCATACGGCGGTCTTATCTGTGATAATTACCGCATCCTTTCCTCCGGCCATAAATCCACCACAGGCATAATCATCCGCACTATCCCTTTCTGTAGCGGTTAATGTCCCATCACCATTTATATCACCGGGTATTGACTGGAGCAGGCTATCAGTCCCCATGGTGATTAAGGTTACTCCATTATAATCCGATAAGTTTATAGTGCCTGTGGCTATTGTTTGAATATCGTTTGAGCGGAAATATGTTGAGCAAATAGTATCTGCTCCATTGACAATAGATACGGGACCAACAAATCTAATTTTGTCTTTTAACAGGTAAATTAAGGTCTCCTCCGGCCTGGCATTTAAGATGCCGGATAGTTCCTGCAATTCACCTTCCATCCCGCGCCAATTACCTTTCCCGTTTATAATTATTTTGGCAGTCTCTTAAACATCCATGATAGACTCTCCCCCTATCCAGTGCTGCAATCCTGCTTTGAGGAAACTCCCCACTATGACCATTACTACGGCTAAAACAACCATACTAATCATAGCCTCTATCATTGTGAATCCATGTTTGTCTTTCATTGAATATCCTCTATAGGACATATGTCCTATATGTCCTATATGTCCTATATGTCCTATATGTCCTATATGTCCT
>SBAY01000019.1 GCA_005239945.1 Nitrospira sp. | reverse complement strand
GAGGGGGAAAACTTGTGTGGTTTTAAACCACTTTCAAAAAGTTTTCCCCCTCAAAAAATTCACTTCTTTAAATTATTGCTAAAAGTTGGGGAATTTCTGCTTTTATATAAAATTCGTTGACATTTACCTGTTTATCATATATACTTTCTAATGAGAAGTTGTCTTTTTATATCTTTCTTACTTTATTGGTTATTAAAAAAAGGGAAGTAGGATGCTAAATCGGATTTTAATTATAATAGGTATCATAATTTGTCTGCTCATGTTCGGCTTAGTTAGTGATGTCATCAGATTACACTCCACAAAAATTATGTCTGAGCGATCTTTGGAAGAGATAATTAAAAAAGGGGCTGGTTTAATCGATACACCACTGGCGGCTAAGGAAAAAATAATACAAGTTTCAAAAACCTATGGTCTGCCTCTAAAAAACGATGAGGTAACTATTAATCAATCTTTAGAAAAACTTGGCTTGTTTAAAATTGTTATTACTACCTCATTATCCATCAGGGCGTATTTTGCCTGGTTTATATGTAAAAAAACACTTACTTTATATCTTCAAAAACAGGCGGATATCGAACGAAGGATACAACCTATTACTGAGATAGAAACGATTCCTTTAGGAGTTATCCGCCCCAAAGGAATAAATTTTGGTTTTTTGTATAAACTTAGCCTGGAGCCACAGACAAATTTATTAGAGGAAAAATTGGTAGGCTTAGATTTTGAAGGAAGTAGCACTTCCGGCAATGGGATTTCAAAATCTATTAAGGTAGGGAATATCCTTAAATTGCGTTCGTTAGAAGAAAATGAATTAGAAGGGTTGATAGCACCTTTTATAAGTGCTTGTAAAAAAGGTTGCAACCTGAAAAGTTTTCATCCACGATGTCCTAAGCTGCTAAAAATAGCTGTGGTAGAACCTTTTGAGCCAATTCCTACTATGGTCAAGGTAGTAGGGTTTGCCTGCTTTTTCATAGAAGATATCATGGCATCTCAAAATATAAAGTATTCTGATACCATAACGGGTTATTTTGTAGAACATTACCAGGCCGGTATCTCTGAGATGAATGACAGTGTTGATTTTGGCTTACGCACAAGAAGCAAAATAAAGGTCAGAATGCGGGAATAGAGAATATAACAGGTAAAAGTTTTCATAAAATGAAATATCGAAGGTAGAATGTCGAAGGAAAAACAAGACTTCATGATTCGAAATTCCTTATTCGATAATCTACATGTAACCGCTCAGTTAAGAAAAATGCAGCCAAACAAGTTTGCCCGAACAAGTTCGGGCTTCCGACTTTTCGGATAGGCACTAAATGGCAACCCTTTTTTGGTATGGAGATTTTGTCCGTGAGGAAAATGTCAGAATTAGCAAAATGGTTACCTTTATTTTGCATCAAACCTAAAGGTAAGAGAGAGTCGATGGGTGTTACCTAATTCATCATAGGGAATAAAGGCATAGTCTATTTGGTAGTGTTTGATTGTGAAGCCAAAACCACCGGTAATTCCGGTGCCTAAGTCTTTAAATATCTGTGAATTAAACCCACCGCGTAGGGCAATCATTTCTTTAAACCATAATTCCATGCCAAGATTCATCTTCCAGTCATTATCTATTGATTTGGTCAAATCGCAGGTGATAGTCAATGGTTGGACTCCAAATCGATAGGTACTACCCAATTTAAGTGTTAATGGTAATTTATCACCTTCTGTTGAGAATTTTATCCTCGGACCTACATTTTGGAGTACTGTAGATAAAATTAGACCCTCAATTGGAGATTGATACAATTGTCCTAAATCTATCGCAAATGAAGATGTCTCCTCGTTCTCTATTTTTTGGACAATACCTTTGATAGTCATTCCCAGTGATAGAAACTCAGTTATAGCTGATGCATAGGCAAAGGCAAAGGCAGTATCCCGAGCCGAAAATTTGCCAGTACTCACAGGTTGTGAACCAATAATACCATCTGCATACCCGGGAATATCACCCACCCCTAAATAAATGATACTAAAACCAATTGCCTTTTTTCTTGAGGGAGGTACCCCAAAGCCTAAAAATCCATGCCCTACACCTTCAAACCAATCATTGTACATCATGGATATTTCAGGTTTGGTAAGTTGAACAAGACCTGCTGGATTCCAGTAGATAGCAGTAATGTCATCGGCTAATGCCGAAAAGGCCTCACCCATTGCTACGGCTTTAGCCCCCACACCTATCTTTAAAAATGGTGCACCGGCAGTTCCAGGAGATGTCTTTGCCCAGCAATTACTCACGATTAAAACACACAACAAATTTATTAATACTAATCTATACCTCATTACTTTCCTCCCTTTCTCTTCAGGCTTGAGGCATGGTAGCGAAAGCCCTCACTTTGCAAAATGCCTTGTCCCTGAAAGCAAAATCCCTCTTTTTTTAATATTATACTCCTTTATTCTAATCAAGTCAAGTGATTTTTACAGAGAATTTTTTGGTGAATCTGTGAATTTTATATTGACTCTCTGATTGGACTCTGATATAATAAAGCTACAAGAAAAAGTAACCGTTCACGCCACAAACCAGGATTGCAAAAAGTTGAATTATAAAAAGGGTTTAAGGGAATAAAAAGGGTTTGAGGATTCCAGGCAAAAGAAAGGATTTTTTCTTTCTGCCCCCCTTGGACCCTTAAATTACAAAATCTATGATACAAATTGGTAATCTTAAATTAGAAAACAATATTTTTTTAGCACCCATGGCCGGTGTAACAGATATAACCTTCAGAATTATCTGTAAAAAAGCAGGTTGTGGGCTTACTTATACCGAAATGATCACTGCCAGAGGCATTTTCCATAAAAACAAAAGGACTGTTCGAATGATGGCAATACTTCCTGAAGAAAAACCTGTTGCCATCCAATTATACGGAAGTGAACCGGAAATAATAGCTAAGGCGTGTGAAAAATTAAACGAGAATAGCGACATCTGTTTGATAGATATAAATATGGGTTGTCCAACCAAAAAGGTTGTCAGAAGGGGTGAGGGCGTGGCACTTATGAAAAACCCTAAATTAGCGGCAGATATCATCAGGGAAGCAAAAAAGGGGACAAACAAACCTGTAACAGCCAAAATACGGAAAGGATTTGACGCAACAAGTATAAATGCTATTGATTTTGCGAAAGAACTGGAAGATGCAGGTGTGGATGCCATTACAATTCATGGCCGGACAGGTGCACAAAAATACGAGGGCCCGGCAGATTGGGATATAATTAAAGAAATAAAAAAAGCCGTTAAAATACCTGTTATCGGTAACGGTGATATTTTTAGTGCTTCTGATGCTCTAAGAATGTTTCATCTAACAGGATGCGACGGTATAATGGTTGCTCGCGGGGCAATCGGTCATCCATGGATTTTCCATGAAATTAATCAGGTATTAAAAGGAGAAGATATAATTTCACCAATAGAGAATGAACAGGTTAGGTTATTTGATGAACACCTTCAAAGAACAATAAAATGTTAAATGTTATGGCGAATATCATGGCAGATTAAGAATGCAGAGACATATCAGGGCCCGACGATGAGTTATAGCACCTATTAGCCAAAAGTTCTCATCCAAAGCTTCCCGCACAAAGGAATTGGAAGCCTCAACGAGTTTGAGGTTTTTCTCCCCGAACAAGTTCGGGCATCCGATGAGAAGTTTTGACTAATAACTGCTCTAAGTCTGATGTCTAAAGTCTTAAGTCTAATGTCTGAATTGAAGAATTCCCTAATAAAGATATTGACAAAAGAAATGTTGTCTGGTAAAATTAGTCAACGAAAGGAGAGAAAACAATGAAAAAAATTAGTATTATCGGTGCAGGAAATGTAGGGGCAACAACGGCACTTTTTGCTGCTCAAAAGGAATTAACTGATGAAATAGTCCTTGTGGATGTCCTGCCAGGGTTAGCTGAAGGTAAAGCCCTTGATATGGCACAGACAACGGCGATTGAAGATTTTGAGGTGAATCTCATCGGCACATCGGATTACTCGAAAATCCACAATTCACAATTAGTCATAATTACCGCCGGACTTACCCGTAAACCAGGTATGTCCCGAGAAGACCTGCTTCGCCAGAACGCATCGATTATCGAAGAAATAACCCGCAATATCGTTAAATATGCCCCTGAGGCCATCATTATTGTAGTGACTAACCCGGTAGATGTGATGACTTATCATTGTTGGAAGGTCTCTGGTTTTCCTGCCAAAAGGGTTTTAGGACAGGCTGGGGTATTGGATACGGCGAGGTTTTGTTATTTTATCGCTCAGGAATTAGGCATTTCCACCAAAAACATCTCCTCGATAATTTTAGGTGGCCATGGGGATTCGATGGTGCCTTTACTACGATACACTACGGTTTCCGGGATTCCACTTACAGAGTTAATGGAGGAAGATACCATAAACAGACTAGCACAGCGAGCTCGAAACGGAGGCGGCGAAATAGTAGAATTGCTCAAAACAGGTAGTGCCTTTTATACCCCGGCTTCGGCAACTATTCAGATGGCCGAAAGCATCCTCAAGGATAAAAAGCAAATCCTGCCCTGTTCAGTATATTTAGAAGGCCAATACGGCATCTCAGATATTTACATCGGCGCGCCGGTAAGATTAGGGGCAAATGGGGTTGAAGAGATAATCGAACTTAAACTCACCGAATCAGAATTAGCCTGGTTGCACACCTCAGCAGAGATTTATAAACAAAACATAGATAATTTGAAAGCATAATATAAAAATCTTATCACGAAAATACGAAAATTAGAAAACACGAAAGAAGTTTAATTTACTATCCTTAAATTCCATTTCATGCCTTTATCCTTTCGTTATTTCGTGATAAAAAAAGAGAGCGTTGCAAATGGCTTTTAGTTATGGTGCGGGTTTGGGATGAGTTTGGGGTGATAAAAGATGCCAAAGCCATAAAAAGAGATAATTTGATTAGTTGACATCAAGAAGAGGAGGTTTTATATAGTTGTAACTTCTAAAGTGGTTAAAGGTTATGATTGATTAAGCCGATTAAGGCAAATTCCTATCAGTCGAAACTGTGATTCAGACAGTATAGACTAAAGACTAAAGAGGGTAGAAATTGCAGAAAAATGAAGGCATGAAGGATTATTCATATTTCTGTAGGTAGGGCTGCGAAAAAATTCAGATAGTCAAGGTTTTTCAAATATCCCTAATTTCCTGCATAAATAGAGTCTATAGTCTGATGTCTGATGTCCAGTGTCTGAATCACAGATCAGTCGAAAAAAATATGTTGACAAGTGATAAATAAAGTGATATAATGTCAAATATTGTAAGAATGTGAGACAAGAAGTCTTTTCCAGTGTGCTTAATCCCACTTAATTATAAAGGACAAGTAACAGATGTTATATCTAGCTTGTGAGGGAAAAAAGAGTATCTTTTCTGTGTCAGGGTATATTACTACCCAAATTCTATTATGCCATTAGAGTAGCAGGTTATAATTTTCAACCTGCTATTTTTTTATTTAAGAGCCTATCTGAAAAGTTGGAAGCCCGAACTTGTTCGGGGTATTTTCCCTCAACAAGTTGAGGCATCCGTTGGTTTTTTCGGATATGTTTTAAGTATGAAAAATGCCTTTATACAGTTAAAATAAAAAAGGGTCTAATAATAGTGCCTGTTATTGATAAATCTCAGTTAGGTAACGCATTAGTTGAGGCTAAAATTATAACCAATTCCCAATTAAAAGAGGGAGAAAAAGAAGCAGAAAAAAGAGGGCAACCATTATATCAAGCATTAGTAAATTTGCAATTTGTAACAGAAGATACAATAAGAGAATTTTTAATCTCACAATGGAAGATAGCCTCAATTGATTGTTCTTTAATGGTAGGAATTGAGCCTGATTTAGCTGTTATCCCAAAATCTACAGCCTGGAATCATCTATTATTTCCCTTGGATACAAAAGGAAATCGGCTTACAATTGTAATAACTGATCCGCTCAAGATTTTTTCTTTAGATAAGATAGCTTCAATGACCAGCTTTTATGAAATAGAACCAGTTATTTCATCAGAGGAGGAGATTAAATTACTTATTGAAAGGTATTATGGAAAAAGAGGATTCTTAGAAGACTCATTAGCAGATTTTGAGGTCGGTACTAATAAAACATCAATAGAAGAAAAGAGAAAGGATATAATTAACTTGGAGGAGGCTGATGGATCTTCAACTGTCAACTTAGTTAATCAACTTTTAAGTGAGGCAATTAGAAAAGGTGCAAGTGATATTCATATTGAGCCTTTTGCGAATGAACTCCGTATTCGATACAGAATTGATGGAGTTTTATATAAAGTTTCCTCTCTACAGAAAGAGTTTCAGAGTGCTATAGCCTCTCGAATAAAGATTATATCTAATTTAGACATTACAGAACACAGACATTCTCAAGATGGCCACTGCAAGATAAGATTAGAAGAAAAGGTAATAGATTTACGAGTCTCTATAACACCTACAATCTTTGGAGAGAAAGTAGCTATTCGAGTTTTAGACACTACTAAGCTATGTTTAGATTTGGATAGATTAGGTTTTGAATCAGGTGCATTGAGTATTTATAAGAAGAATATTAAGGCATCAGAGGGACTTATTATAATCGCAGGTCCTACAAGTAGTGGTAAGACAACTACCTTATACTCTACTTTAGCCACTATCAATTCTATTGAGAAGAATATAATGACTATCGAGGATCCGGTAGAGTATGTATTAGACGGAATAAATCAACAACAGGTTAAATCAGATATTGGTGCAGACTTTGCAAGTGGATTACGGGCTTTTTTACGCCAGGATCCAGATATTATCTTAGTGGGGGAAATAAGGGATAAGGAAACAGTAGATGTGGTTATCAATGCTGCTCTAACAGGACATCTGGTTTTTTCTACACTTCATGCTAATACTACAGGAGGAGTAATTACTCGGTTACTTAAAATGGGAGTAGAGCCATTTTTAATCTCCTCTACACTTATTATGTGTGTTACTCAACGATTAATAAGGCTAGTTTGTGATAAATGCAGAGAGTCTTATGTGGCTCCTTCTCAGATTCTAAAAAGAATTGGAGTTACACTAAAGAAGGGAGAGGAAATTACCTTATATCGAGCATCAAAGGAAGGATGTAAATATTGTGATAATATTGGATATAAAGGGCGAATAGGAATATTTGAGGTTATGGAGATAAACGATACCATTCGGGGACTAATTGTTGACCAGAGACCAACCCATGATATTGAAAAAGCTGCTAAACTCTCAGGGATGATTACTATAAAAGAATCAGCAGCAAAAAAGGTCCTAAGTGGAATAATCACTGTTGAGGAATTATTTCGAATAGGGTTGGAAAATTAAATAGAATTAGAAGTGCTATTTTAAAATTTAAAGTATTTGAGTCTTTAAGTCGATATAAATTAAGGGGAGGAGTATTTTTATCTTAAGGAAAAGGAGGAAATTTCTAATGTTAAAGAATAAATTTGTAGTTTTAGGAATAGGTTGTATCCTTGGATTGGCACAAGTTTCTATTCTTTATGGTGGGGGTTATGAGTCACCAGGACTTGGAGCTAAGGCACTTTCTATGGGAGGTGCCTTTATTGGATTAGCAGATGATTGGACGGCTATTTATTGGAATCCAGCAGGATTAGCTCAGTTAAAAAATAAGGGGATAGGAATATCTTTAACTCAACCTAATCCAAAGATAAAAGATGGCAATTCAGTAGCTAATCCAAATCAAGCAGATATGAGTATAGACCAGAATGATGTCTTTACTCGGATACCTTCCGCCCCATATAATGAACCTACACATTTTAATAAAAAAGAAGTAACCACGCATCTCTATAATCCTGGTATAGGAGGTTAGACACAATGGAGAGATTTTGTTATTGGTGGGGGGATATATGATCCTATCTCTAACAAGATGGATTGGGACGATACAATAAAGGATTTAAATACTAATGCTGACATTTATGGAGCATATAAGACCAGTTTATATATGATGGTTACCACTATCTCTTTAGCTAAAGAAATAAACTCAAGACTATCAATAGGTGGTGGAATAAATTACCTATATGGAAAATTAACGCAAGATGCAAAGAAAAAATATACCTGTCCTGCAATACCTGCCTTAAACTACACCTTTAACTCCGAATCAGATGGTTCAGGGGCAGGATTTGAAGGAATCGTTGGACTGATGTATAAACCTAATTCAGAATTAAGGATAGGTATGGTTTATAGAACTGGAAGTAAAATAAACTTAGATGGTTCAGCTGAAACCCAACATACACTTTTAGGAATAAATGAAAGCAGTGATTATACACAAAAA
Organism: Nitrospira sp.; assembly: GCA_005239945.1. GTDB lineage: Bacteria > UBA9089 > CG2-30-40-21 > CG2-30-40-21 > SBAY01 > SBAY01. The sequence goes on along the minus strand of SBAY01000019.1, from coordinate 4,831 downwards.
GTTCATCATCCAACTACCTATGGAGTTGGTATAGCCTATAGATATAATCCAAAACTTACCTTGACTTCTGATTTTGCTCGAACTGGCTGGACAACTATGAGTAAAGATATAGATTTTAAAAAAGAAGGACTCGTAGTTCTGAAAGATATAAGTAAAGATTTGGATTGGAGGGTTACTAATCGGTTTCGTGTGGGTACAGAGTATAAACTAAATGATAAAATCTTATTGCGTGGTGGGTTTTCTCTTGACCCAGCGGCTGTGCCAGATAAAGGTGTTAGTCTTACTAATTTAGTTGATGTGAATAAAAAATTCATCACTTTAGGCGGTGGATATAATTGGAACAATCTGTTGATTGATTCTACCTATGAATATGCCTGGGGTGAGCGAGAAGTAAATAATGTAAATTATGATTATCACTCATACGCCTTTACACTTGCAGGTACTTATCAATTTTAATCCAAATATCTTTAAAGAGGTAATATTAAAATGGAAAAGTTGAATCCAGGGATAGAAGAGACTGATAGAAGAAAGTGTCGGGTAGTAATTACAGGGGTAGAGATAATTTCACCTATTGGTACTGGTAAAAAGACCTTTTGGGATGGAATCCTGGAAGGTAGGTCTGGGGCAGGTAGAATAACCTCTTTTAAAGATTCATCCTTGCCAGTAAAGATAGCTGCTGAGGTTAAGGATTTTGACCCTTTAGAGTATATGGATAGAAAATGTGTAAAGAGGACAGATAGGGCATCTCAGTTTGCTATCGCTGCTAGTAGAATGGCAGTAGAAGATGCCAAAATAAAGTTAAGTAATGAGGACCCACAAAAATTTGGTGTAGTCATTGGTGCAAGTGCAGGAGGATTGGCATTTGGGGAAGATCAGTGTTTTGCATATCTAAATAAAGGATATAAGGCAGTTAGTCCCTTCTTATCTATAATTGTGTTTGGTGGCGCAATCTCAAGTATGGTTTCCTATGAATTAGGATTAAAAGGTAGAAGTATAACCATCTCTACTGGCTGTACTGGAGCAAGTGATGCTATTGGACATGCCTATGAAACTATCCAGAATGGAGAGGTTGATTTGATTATTACAGGTGGTGCGGAGGCTCCCATAAGACCTGTTATTGTATCCTCATTCTATGTAATGGGGATATTATCCACTCATAATGAAGACCCAGAGCATGCCAGTCGCCCTTTTGATAAACTACGGGATGGAATTGTAGTATCTGAAGGAGCAGGTATTTTAATCTTAGAAGAGCTTGAGCATGCCCTTAAGAGAAATGCACATATCTATGGAGAAATACTTGGTTATGCTGCTACTGATGATGCCTACCATATTACTACTCCTGCCCCTGATGGAGAAGAGGCATCCAGGGCTATTAAATTAGCTCTACAAAAGGCTAATATAAAGCCAGAAGAGGTAGAGTATATCAATGCTCATGGGACGGCTACGACTTTAAATGATAAAACAGAAACCGCTGTGATTAAAAAGGTTTTTGGTGAACATGCATATAAATTAAAGGTAAGCTCGACTAAGTCTATGCTTGGGCATGCTATAGGTGCAGCAGGGGCTCATCAATTAGTAACTTGTGGATTGGCTATGGAGAATAAATTTATCCCACCTACCATTAATTACGAATATGAAGACCCTGAGTGTAACCTTGACTATGTACCAAATAAAGGTTATAATAATGATATAAATGTAATTGTTGTAAATGCCTTTGGGTTTGGAGGTAAAAATTCTGCATTAGTAATTAAGAGATTTTGCGGAAAAGATTAAGAGAACTATATGAAATCGATAGAAAAGTTATTAATTAATAACCCTGTTAGAGAATTTTTGTGGGATAGATTTGAATTTCCAATTGTAAGGTCAATGATAAATGAAATTCCAAAGAAAGCTAAATGTCTGGAGATTGGTACAGGAGTTGGAATTGGAGCTATATCACTTGTTCAAGCATTCCCTGAGATTGAGATAATTGCTACAGATTTTGATTCATTACAACTTGAAGAGGCAGAAAAGAAGATTAGGAGAGTTAAATTAGAGGATAAAATTGGGCTACAACAAGCGGATGCTACTAATTTGCCTTTTCCAGATGCCTCATTTGACTTTGTCTTTGCATTTGAGGTATTACACCATGTTATTGAATATCAGAAAGTAATGAAGGAGGTATTCAGAGTATTAAAAAAAGGTGGGAGTTTTTTTGTTGCAGAAATTTCTAAGAAGGTTTTTAAATATGTAAAGCTATTATTTCCTCCTGAAGTAACATTTACTAAAGATGAACTACTTAATTCATTAAACGAAGCTGGTTTTAAGGTTAATATGGTACGGGATGTAGGAAGAGGAATATTTTTTTATGTCTTAGTTATAAAGAGTTAATTTTAACCTATAGCAGTGAAAAAACTTAAGTGTGACATCTATAAAACGATGGTGGTAAGTTACTCTTGAAAGGGTTCGAAGAATGAATTTTTACAGTATTACATGCTTACTGGCAGGGATTATTAATCTGTTGTTAGCTTTCTTTGTGTTCTTTAATAATCCAAGGAGAAGTTTGAATAGAGTCTTTTTCATTTTAGGATTATGCCTTAGCAGTTGGAGTTTTGGATATTTAGGAATATCCATTAGTGGTACTGAAGATGTCGCTTTGTATTGGTTAGTGCTCCCTAAGATATTTGTACCATTTATACTTCCAACTTTTCTTCTTTTTTCTTTAATTATTACAGAAAATTACAAAGGTATTAATAGGAAGATATGTGTATTTGGATATATTTTTAGTCTCATTATAGTAACCTTTGATTTAAAGGGAGAATTTATAGTTCAAGGCGTTAAGTTTGTACATGAATATGGGTTTTATTTCACAGTAGTAGGAAGATTTCATCCTCTCTTTGATTTAGCATCTATTTTTTTCACTGGTTATGGAATGTATCTTTTGGGAAGAAGATATAAGATTACAAAAGATATAATAGAAAAGAGTCAACTAAGGTGTTTACTTGTGGGAGTAAGTATAGGCTTATTAGGAGTTACCACCAATGTTCTTTTAGAATTGGGGATAAGAGTATATCCTCTGGGACATTTGGCAAAAGTCTTTTATAATCTGGTTATAATCTATGCTATTGGTAAATATAGGTTAATGTTGTAACTTAAGGAAATACGGCAACTTATATAAGGAGAGAGTTATGGATATCATCAATATTCATCATAGTATTATTTATCTTTTTGCTTTTTCTTTGCATCTTTTATTAGGAATCTTTGTTTGGTGTAAAAATCCAAAAATACAAGTAAATGAGATATTCTTTCGCTTAGAACTTTGCCTGAGTATTTGGGGTTTAGGGTATGGAATATTATCTCTTGTTAAAAGCATATATGCTGCTCAATGGGGATTAATACTTCCTAGGATATTTATACCATTTATATTCTCAACATACTTTCATTTCTCACTGATTATTACAAGGCGATATGAAGGTGTTCATCGAGTATTTTGTCGGATAAGCTATTTGGTCAGTGGTTCTCTTGCAATTTTAGATCTTTGCACTAAGTGTATAGTTTCAGGCGTTGCTTTTTCTCAATTTGGGTATTACCCAGTAGCTGGAAGATTATATCCTCTTTTTCTTTTCTCTCTCATATCATTTATATTGTATGGAACCATTATGTTAATTATAAGGTGGAGGACAACAAAGAATCCTGTTGAGAAAAAGAGATTGTTTCTACTATGGTTAGGAATACTCATAGCCTTAGGGGGGGGATTAATTAATGCTTTTTTAGTATATCATTCTATTGTTCGTGTTCCTCCATGGCCTTATTTAGGACATTTAATAAGTACTTTCTATGCCATTATAGTAGCTTATGCGATCTTTAAATATAAATTAATGGATATTGTAATTAGAAAAACTGCTATTTATGGTATATTCATAACTATAGCATTAGGAATTTTTATTACTGGTATCCTAATATTTGACCGCCTGTTAGATATTATAGGCTTAAAATCTCCTGTTTTTTTAACGGGATTTATAATTACGGTAATTACATTTATTATTGCCTCTATCTTTCATCCTCAAGAAAGGATAAAACAGTTTGTGGATAGATATCTCTTCCCAGGCAGGTATTCTCGGGAACAAAGAATCAAAAGATTTAGTGAAGATATTGAATTTGTGAGGGATAAGGATTCATTATTAACTCTAACTATTAACACTCTTAAAGAAATAGTGCCTGTTAATAAAGTATCATTATTATTACTAAATAAGGAGAGAGGAAGGTATGAGATAAGTGCTCCTATTGGGATGAATAATAGTAGAGAAATAGAAACCACCGTCTTAAAAGAAGATGAACTTATTATTAATTGGTTTAAGAAAAATAAGAAGGGATTGTTGAAAGAAGAGGTAGAAAAGTATCCAGAAAAATTTTTTAAGGAAATACAAAAACAAAAAGATTTTGAAAAAGCAGATGTAGTATTATTCATGCCTATCCTTTGGGAAGGTGAATTGTTGGGTTTATTAGGATTAGGAAAGATGATAGAAGAGATATCATATACTGACGAAGATTTAGAGCTTCTTCTTCAGCTTTGTAATAAAGTCGGAGTAGGTCTTGAGCGTATAAAACGATATGAGTTAGAAGAGAAAACATATAATCTGGAGAAAAGAGCAGAGGAGTTAATTACATTACATAAGATAAGTTCTCATATACAAAAAGCGATGAATTTAGATAAAATTATCTATCTAACTTTGACTGGTATTACCTTTGGAAAGGCAGTTCTGAAGAGTAAATTTTCAGGGTTCTTCTTTTTAAGGTAGGATTCGGGGACAAGATGGTATGTTAATTTAAAAAGGGTAGGCTTCGCCTGTGT
>SBAY01000324.1 GCA_005239945.1 Nitrospira sp. | reverse complement strand
GGGTCGAGGGTTTAAGGGGGTAAGGGTAAGAGAATTTAAGAAAGAAATCCTTTGTTTTCCCTTGACCCCTCGACCCCTTAACCCCTTGAACCCTTTTTAGATTTTGATTTCAACCTCGGATATTTGCTTAAATTTTTCCATTTTGCAGAAGTCTAATGAATTTTAAGGGAAAGTGAGTCTTTCTCTCTACCCACCTGCTCACTTTCCTACCTTCCCTTAAATTTCAGTATACCTTACAATTCAATTATTGTCAAGCCAAATTTTACAAGAGATGTAACCGCTCAGTGAACGGTGGGGAAATCTGTTCTTTGTTTCAGACAGTTTCGGACAGGGATAAAAAAGGGGTTACAATATCCTCAAACTCGTTGAGGCTTCCAATGCTATGGGGGACGGAAGCCCGAACTTGTTCGGGGGAAATGTCCTCAAACTTGTTGAGGCTTCCAACATTCCTTCTTGTGGTTACTTTCCACCGTTCACTGAGCGGTTGTCTACCCCCAAAAAAACCGTTGACAAAAGGATAAAAAGGGTGTTATAATTTTCAGCAGAGAAAAGGAGGTTTTGAAAAATGAGATATTTTTTTATGGTTTTAGGGTTGATAATTTCAACAATTAACTTAAGTTTTGCGGCTGTAGTTCAAAAGACATTGGATAATGGTCTGAGGGTGGTCATTATGGAAAACCATGCCTCACCGGTAGCTACCCTACGGGTCTATGTTAATGCAGGCAGTATCTGGGAGCAGGAGTATATCGGTGCCGGTATATCTCACTATTGTGAGCATCTCATCAGCGGCGGGTCAACAAAGAACCGTACCGAAGAAGAGATTGAAAGGCTTATCCAATCCATTGGCGGCGCCTCAAATGCCTACACCTCCTCTGACCATACCTGTTACTATCTGGCTACCTCTAATTTATATTTTGATACCTGTATAGCCCTTTTATCCGATTGGATTAAGAATTGCAGTTTTGAGCCAAAGGAGATTGAGCGGGAAAAGGGGGTGATTTTAAAGGAAATAAATATGATTGATGATGACCCGTCCCGCAGGGTGAGTAAAATCTATAATGAAACTATGTTTCTCAAACATCCGCAACATTTTCCTATAATTGGTTATGCCGACCTGTTTAAAAAATTAACCCGTGATGACCTTTTGAAATATTACCAGAGGATGTACACACCACAAAACATAATTGTTGTTGCCGTAGGGGATTTTGATGCCAAAGAGGTATTAACCAGGCTCGAAAAGGCATTTGGGGATTTTAAAGGTAATCCCATTCCCTCTATTTATATCGAGCCTGACCCAAAACAGATGGGCACAAGGAAGGTAGAGCAAGAGATGGATGTTAATCTTACTTATTTATTGATGGGATTCCGAACTGTGCCTATTACTCATCAGGATATGTATCCGCTTGATGTCCTTGCCGTTATCCTGGGTCGGGGTGAGAGTTCAAGATTATACAGGCAAATAAAGGATAAAGGGCAACTTGTCCACTCTATCTCGGCTTCATCCTATACCCCTCGTTATGATGCGGCTGACTTCACCATCGAGGCAACCCTGGATTACCCAAATATTCATAAGGCAGAAATGGCAATATTAGCAGAGGTCTATAGATTAAAAAAGGAATTTGTCAGTGATGAGGAGATTAAAAAGGCTAAAACCCAGATTGTCAGTGAGCATGTCTTTGCTAATCAGACGGTTGAAAGTCAGGCAGATGTCATTGGCAGGAATGTGGTTCATACAGGTAATCCCTTGTTTCACGAGCGTTATATCGAGGAGATAAAGAAGGTAACTAAGGAGGATATTCAGCGGGTGGTAAATACATATTTTTATGATGATGCCTTAACCTCTGCGGTCATAAAGCCTAAAGGGGCAAAAATAGAAGAGGTTGAGACGGCAAAGAAAGAAATCAAGACAAGGAAGGTAGATAAAATAATCCTTGATAATGGGATGACCCTCCTCTTGAAACGAAATGAGAGTGTTCCTTTGGTTTATATCGGGGCATACCTTAAAGGTGGCTCGCGATATGAGAATGAGCAAAATAATGGAGTCTTCAATTTTATGTCCCGGATGCTGCTTAAAGGGACAAAAAACCGCACCGCCGAGCAAATCGCCCAGGAAATCGATTCGATTGGAGGAGGTATTAGTGCCGCCGGGGCGGAGGATTACTTCTGTGGCACGGTTGAGGTCCTAAAAGAAGATATTGCTACTGGTCTTGACCTGCTCTCGGATGTGCTGATGAATCCTGTCTTTGCTGAAGAGGAGTTAGAGAAGGAGCGTAAGGCAATTCTCGCGGATATTGACAGTATAAAGGATGACTGGAAATCGCAGGCAGAGGTTTTCTTCCGCCAGACCTTTTACCAGAAAAGTCCTTACCGCTTTATTCCACTTGGCACAAAAGAATGTATCACTAACCTGAAAAGGCAAGATTTGGTTGAAACACATAGAAAATATTGTCTGCCGAATAATATGATTCTAACGGTCTTTGGCGATATTGACCTAGAAACAACAAAGGAATTAATTAGAGAGAAATTTAAGGGGTTTAAGTCTGCTGAGCTTGCCTTTCCTGAGGTGTCGCAGGAAGCGGTTCTTACCTCAAATCGTGAGGCGGTTCAGCACTTAGACAGAAAGCAATCCGTAATATTTATGGGTTATCCCGGGATGAGGGTTGGGGATAAGGATTGGCATACCATGCGGGTTATCGATGCCATTACCTCGGGCATTGGTTATCCTGGCGGCTGGCTGCATAACACCTTGCGAGGTAATCAGTTGGTCTATTTTGTTCACGCCTGGAATGATGTCAAGCAGGATATGGGTTACTACGCTATTCAAGCCGCCACAACGGAGGAAAACTTAGATAAGGCATTAACCATTATCCGCGAAAAGCAAGAGTTAATCAAAAATCAGGAGGTTTCTGATGAGGAATTAGACCGGGCTAAAAAAGCCTGTATCGTCATGGAAAGCCTGTATCTAAAACAGACAAATTCCGCCCAGGGTTCACTTGCCGCCCAGTATGAACTCTATGGTTTAGGATATGGCTGGCGGGATGATTTGCTCGAAAAGATAAATGCCGTAACCAAAGAAGATATAAAGCGGGTAGCCAACCAATATTTCAACAATTATGTCCTGACCATCACCCGGCCAAACACGGGAGAGAAAAGGTAGAAATTCTGTAAGCGTTTAGGTGTAAATAAGGGAAAATGGAAAAGGAGGGGAAAAGGGGAAAATCTGAATGGTTAGACGGTAAAGACGGTGTCGAGGTGGAAATGGCTTTTGACTGAAGAAGGGGTGGTTAAGGATGAATTCATTTAAACGGGAAAAAATGGAATTGCCTTTGAGCGCGGTCTGGTTGATGAACTCGATTGCCGAATACAAAGGCAAACAGGAACTTTATGCGAAGCAATCACCGCAGATTTTAAAAACGCTTCTTGAGACAGCACTTATTGAGAGTGTGGAATCGTCGAACCGTATTGAAGGCGTAACAGTAGAGCATGCCCGGTTAAAGCCGCTTATCATCGGTAAGAGCAAACCGCGCGACCGTTCGGAGGAAGAAATCACGGGCTACCGAAAAGCGATTGAATTGATTCACACGAAGTATAAAAGCCTGAGTATCATCCCAGAGACGGTTAAGGAATTGCATCGGCTATGCCGTGGTGAATCATGGGATGCCGGTAAATGGAAAGAAAAAGACAACGATATTATCCGCAAGTATTCGGATGGCCATGTTGAGGTGATATTTAAACCGGTTAGTGCCGCTAAAACACCGGAAATGATGAAGCAGTTATGTTTATCGTATGAGCATAGTATTTCCCAGCTTAAATACCCTGAACTTTACGCTGTAGCTTGTTTTGTGCTTGATTTCTTGAGCATTCATCCGTTTCATGATGGTAACGGCAGGGTCTCGCGGCTTTTGACCTTGCTGGCGCTTTATCAACATAGGTTTATGGTCGGAAAATATATCAGTCTTGAGCGCATCGTTGAGCAATCAAAAGAAACATATTATGAAACACTGAATAAAAGTTCTCAAGGGTGGCATGAAGCCAGGCATGATGTTATTCCGTGGTTTAATTATTTCCTCGGGACGGTGCTTGTGGCTTATAAAGAATTTGAAGAGCGAGCGGAGAATATCAAACCCGGCAGAGGAACTAAGACGCAAATCGTAACACAGGTGATTGAACGGCAAGTCGGTGAATTCGCTATTTCCGAAATAGAACATGAATGTCCGGGCGTCAGCCGTCCGATGATTAGAGTAATTCTTGAGGAGCTTCGAGCTAAAGGCAAAGTGGAGGTGCTTGGAATCGGCAGGAGCGCGCGTTGGCGTAAATGTGATAATAAGACATAGAATGTGATAATAAATGTGATAATAACTAAAAAGCGAGAGAGGAATGTCCCTGTTCCTTGAACCTTCCTATTCCTGTCCCTTGACAACTAACTTTTGCACGAAAATGAATCTATAACTTTCTCGATAAACATTTCGCTCCTAAAGGAGCTAATTGTATTTTGATATGAATATTCTATAAACAT
>SBAY01000319.1 GCA_005239945.1 Nitrospira sp. | reverse complement strand
TTTTCAAAGAGCTTTTAATCTGGAGCCACCAACAAGGGAAAATGGGCAAAACCATTGAATCTGTATTGGCAACTCTCTAAAAAACGCAAAAGTTCAGTAGGTAAATTAGATGGAAGACCAATAATTCTGGGAGGTACAGCCATGTTACTACCACGATGTGGTGTACCAATAGTAATTAGCCGCTTAACTTTACCTGCACCACCATGCTGGATATAGTATCTCGCTATCAACCCTCCCTGGCTATGGGTAACTATGATGAGTTTATCCGTACTGGTGCTATAGTTATTCCCGTAATATGCCTGTAATACCTTTTTCACTTCATTGTCAAGTTTAGTATTATACTCATCCAACCCCTTAAAACTCCCCATCTTATCCTCCCCACCATAATCAAACGCCTCTAAATAATGCTTGACGACTTTGTTCTGAGGGGCATCTTTATTTTCTCTGTCTAATGTGACTGCTTTATTATCATTAGTTATTGGTTTTCCTTCGGGTGTGCCATCAGCTATCTTCCATTTGTATCCAAAGTACTTCTCTAATTCTTTAGTAGCAGTGTCCCATGTTAATGAGTTAGCATTTATCCCATGAATAAACAGTACTGGCATAGGACCATAACTATTCTTATGTGACCAATCAATCTCTTCAGCGCTTACTTTATAGCTTACAATGACCAATATCAATAATGAATAAAAAATAAACTTTTTCATGATACTCTGCCTCCTTTACCAGATGTTATCTGGCTTTTTATATTTAAAATGTTTCCCTTCTGCCCAATTTGCACCAGCTGATGAAACTCCAGAAAATGGATATTTTAATTCCTTTCCATTTGCATCCCGAAGTTCAAAATCTCTCTCTCCAATAATCATCTTTCCATCTGAGGACCATTTTCCCCATGCATAAATTCCTTTAATTGGATTACCGTCGAGATCAACAATACCACGCCCTTCCTTAAACCATCCTGAACACACAAAAAGTTTGCTCCCATCAGGACACCAATCCATCACATCTCCTTTAATCACCCTTCTCCTCTCTGACCCATCTGGTTTCATGACCCAAATCCATCCTTGAGAGACAAAGGCAATCAAATCATCTTTAGGAGACCAGATGGGGGATGTAACAGATTCATTTACTCTTCCACTAAATATTTTATGCTTATTACTCCCATCTATATCCATTATCCATATACTATCGTAGTTTTCATATCCCTCTAACCAACCATCTTCGCGTCTTTTTTCTTCCTTCACATGCATTTGATACACGATTTTTTTTCCATCAGGTGAGAAAGAAGGATGTAAACCATCCCAATCAAGAAACCTCTCCTCTGTCCCAGCTACATCTATACTCCATATCCCCCATTTAACACAATATACAAGCCTTTGAGCAGATTTAGAAAAGCTCATATATGTCTCTAATCTTGATGTCCCATCCCACTCTTTACCATACTTTTTTTTATGTTGCTCTTTTAATTTCTCTAATTTCCTCTCCGTCATTATCTCCTTAATCTCTTTCTTCTCTGTCCCATCATAATTCATTGAACAAAGATAATATTCAATCTTATCTACACTATACCTACCCATTTGAAGTAATGCAAAAGGGGTAAAGGCAATGTATGTACCATGAGTAACCTTTTTGATGAAGTAAATCTTGTTATTTTCTCCCCAGCAGGGAGCAAAATAAGAAACCCCATCAGACTCTCTCGTAAACGGCCAAATAGCATAAGCATCTGCGGACATAAATATCAGCCATACTACTAATCCTACTAACATTACTTTTTTACTCATCTTATTCTTTACCTCCTGATTTTTTAAACGCAGAGAACACAGAGGTCACGCAAAGTTCGCAGAGATATTTATTTTTCTCTGTGTCCTCTGCGCCTTCTTTGCGTCCTCTGCGTTAATCTTTCTTCATCCTTATTTTAGATTAAACTCTTCATCCTTTATCCCAGTATTTATCTGAATATCATGCAGTTGCATATTAGATTCAGATACAATTCCTTCTTCAAGAAATACATTTTTGACAGTTTCAGTTGGCACCCAAACATCACTTATTAATTGAGACTTTTTAACCTCTATCGTCATACCCAAGGTAGTGGTTTCAGTTGCTTTAATATAAAATTCTGTCTTAACATCTATACCCTTTTGATAATCAATCTCTAATATTAACTTCTCATAATTCCAGTTAGGTTCTTTAGGTATAGCCTCAAGGATGTAGATATCATTGATATAATTTTTAATTTCAATAGCATGTTTCTCTTGAAATTCAGTTGAATAATAGTAAAAATTCAATTGAGATGGTTTAATATTACTATATTCACTTATCTCCATAGTTAATGTTCCAAAGGTTGGGCTTATATAATACATCAATTCACCGTTGATAATAATTATCTCTTCTTTAGCAGGTGATATAACCTTCATTTTATCAGGTTTTTTCATCATAAAAGTTTCTTCTATTTTATCAAATGTTTTAGTACCAACACTTCCCCATGAAATCATCCTCGCCTTCATATCCGCAATCTTACCAAAATTCTCTGCTACTTTTTGCAGGATTTCTTCTGGGGTAGGTAGAACTACTTTTTGAACCATTATCTTTATTTCGTGGGTGGATACATAACCGAGGGTATCTCTGGCAGTCAATTTCAGAGTATAGGTGCCGTCTGGCATAGTGGAGAGAGGTAATATTGCCAG
>SBAY01000024.1 GCA_005239945.1 Nitrospira sp. | reverse complement strand
TACGATTACAATTTTGGATTTTCGATTTTGGATTAAGGATATTAAGATTCCTCAATCCAAAATCGAAAATCCAAAATCCAAAATTTCATTTGGTATTAACTGATAACTAAGGCATTACAGGCATTTGGTTATATGATAAAAAACGACAGGAGGGAATTTCAATATTTAAATTAATCAAACAAGCCAAAGATTGCAAAGCAAGGGTAGGGGAGATAACCACTGCTCATAATAAGATTAATACCCCTGTATTTATGCCTGTTGGTACTCAAGCGACGGTTAAATGTATGAGTTCGGAGGAACTTAAAAGTATAGGGGCAGAGATTATTCTGGGTAATACCTATCATCTTTATTTACGGCCGGGGATAAAAATAATTCAAAAGGCAGGTAGTCTGCACCAATTTATGCACTGGGATAAATCAATATTGACTGATAGTGGTGGATACCAGGTATTTAGTTTAGGGGCATTACGCAAGATTACAGATGAAGGGGTAAAATTTCAATCCCACATTGATGGGTCATACCACATTTTTACTCCAGAAGTGGCAACGGATTTACAATTAGCCTTCGGTTCGGATATAATTATGATTTTAGATGAATGCGCTCCATATCCCTGTGAATATGACAGGGCAAAAGAGGCAAAGGATAGAACGACACTTTGGGCAAAAAGATGCAAGGATAGAAAACATGGAGAAAATTTAGCCCTTTTTGCTATTGTGCAAGGCAATTTTTATAAAGACCTGCGGATACAAAATATAGCGGAATTAGTTAAATTAGACTTCGATGGATATGCAATTGGTGGTGTGAGTGTCGGAGAACCAAAGGAATTGCTTTTTGAAGTACTAGAATACACCGTGCCTGAATTACCAGATAACAAACCTAAATATTTAATGGGTGTAGGTCCTCCAGAGGATATTTTAAGGGCTGTAGAATTGGGTGTAGATATGTTTGACTGTGTTATGCCAACAAGACATGCCAGGACAGGTCAGGTATTCACCTCAAATGGCCCATTAGTTATCAGGAATGCCCCTTGTGCAGATGATTTTTCTCCAATTGACCCGGATTGCGGCTGTTATACCTGCCAAAATTATTCACGGGCATACATCAGACATCTTATTCAGGCAGATGAAATCCTCGGCGTCCGACTAACTACGACACATAACCTATACTTTTTTATTGATTTGATGCGAAAAATCCGAGAGGCTATCGTCCAGGATAGGTTTCTGGAATTTAAAAAGGAGTTTATGGGAAGATATAGCAATTATTAATCAAAACTTTATTTTGAAAGGATACGGAAGCCTCAACGAATGCCTCAACTTGTTAAGGTTCTTTTTCCCGAACAAGTTCGGGCTTCCGTCCTCCAAATTCTGGCCTCCCTCAGATTTTCCAACTTTCTTCAATATGGTGTCTTATATCCTTACCCAGAACCATGAATATAGTATCTTCGCAAATATTAGTGGCATGGTCTGCAATTCGTTCGATATTTCGGGCAATAAGGATAAGACATAATGCCCGGTGAATGGTTGTTGGGTCTGAAATCATATAGGTTAAAAGTTCACGGAATATCTGGTCTCTTAATCCATCTACTTCATCATCCCGATTAAGCACCGACCGAGCTAATGCCTCATCCTTTTCAATAAATGAATTAATACTATCTTTAACCATCTCTCTGGCTATTTCTGCCATTCGCGGGGTATCGATTAACGGTTTTAACTCCGGATGGTCTAAATAGATAGCTGTATTTTCGGAGATATTAACTGCCTGGTCACCCATTCGCTCCAATTCACTATTTATCTTCATCGCGGCGGTAATAAGTCTCAAATCTACGGCTGTTGGCTGCCTGAGGGCAATGAGTTTTATACATAAGTCATCTACCTCGATATGAAGCATATTTATCTCTTTCTCATATTTAAATACCTCCTTCGACAGGTCCTTGTTTCTCTCGATTAATCCCCTTATAGCTATCTCTATCATCTTCTCGGCTATCCCAGCCATATAAACTATTTTTTCCTTTAATTCCTTTAGTTCCTCATCAAAAAATCTTGTCATTTTTATTTCCTCCTTGTCCTTGTAATTATAGGTCTTATAGGTCTCATAAAGACCTATTCTCCCCACTAATTATCCAAATCTCCCTGTAATATATTCCTCGGTGCGTCTTTTGGCTGGAGTAGTAAATATCTGCTCAGTCATTCCAAATTCCACCAATTCACCCAACAACATAAATCCTGTCTCATCCGAAACCCTGGCTGCTTGCTGCATATTATGAGTAACGATGACAATAGTATAATTCTGTTTCAGCCAGTGCATTAATTCTTCTATTCTCTGTGTAGCAATTGGATCTAAAGCTGAACATGGTTCATCCATAAGCAGAATGTCAGGTTTTACTGGCATAAGTCGGGCAATACATAGTCGTTGCTGTTGCTCAAGTGAAAGTTTGAGTGCCGGGGTATGTAGTTTATCCTTTAAGTCATCCCACAACATCACCCTTTTCAAAGACTCCTCCACTACTTCATTGATTCTTTCTCTGGATAGACCATGAATTTTGAGACCAAAGGCAACATTTTCAAATACCGAAAGAGGAAAGGGATTTGGTCGTTGGAAAACCATCCCTACCTTCTTTCGCAGCTTAATCAAATCTGTCTTTGGATGATACACATCTTCATCCTCAATAATAACTTTTCCTTCAATCCTTACTCCTTCGATCAGATCATTCATCCGATTGAACACCCGCAGCAGGGTTGACTTCCCACAACCTGATGGTCCAATCAAGGCTGTAATTTTATTTGGTTGAACCTCAAGATTAATTTCTCTAAGAGCCTGAAAATTACCATAGTATAGGTTTAGGTCCTTTGTAATTATGATTGACAAATCCATCCTCCATTATAGGGCAAGCGAAAGGTCTATAGTGGTTATTAACCAAAAGTGCTCATCCAAGAAACGAATTTTTGATTTGCGATTTAAATCCAAAATCCAAAATAATTTTACCTGAGCACCTTTGGTTAATAACCACTATATCTGCCCTACTATCCTCATCCGAATCTTCCAGAGATATAGTCTTCTGTGCGTTTATCCCTGGGGACAGTAAACATCTCTTGAGTATTGTTTATTTCAATCAGTTCTCCCATTAAAAAGAAAGCTGTACGATCCGCTACGCGACTGGCCTGTTTAGTATTATTGGTTACCAATACCAGGGTATAGTTTTTTTTCAATTCAAGCATAGCCTCTTCCACTTTACCTGTGGATACAGGATCAAGTCCTGAACAGGGTTCATCAAAAAGGATGACCTCAGGCTTAAGAGCCAGGGTGCGGGCAATACATAATCTTTGTTGCTGACCACCAGAAAGGTTTAAGCCCGAGTCAGAGAGCCTATCCTTTACCTCATCCCATAGGTAGGCGGCCTTTAAACTCTCTTCCACAATTTCTTCAAGCATGGACTTCTTCTTTATTCCATTCCTTCTTGGTCCATAGGCAATATTATCAAATATAGACATAGGAAGCGGTATAGGTAGAGCAAAAATCATGCCTATCTTTCGTCTCAGTGCCTCCACATCAATGTTAGCCCCAAATATCTCCTGATTATCTATTAATATTCGACCTGATACCCTGGTCTGTGGCTTCAGGTCAATCAAACGATTGAGTACCTGTAGAAATGTACTTTTCCCACTATTGGCTGGCCCGATTATACCTAAAATTTCATTTGCCTCAACCTTTAGAGAAATGGATTTAAGTGCCTGATGGGCACCATACCAGACATTTAGTTCTTCTGTTACTATCCTGGCTAACTTATCTACCATTTTTGTCTTCTCCTTAATCTTGCCCGAATAATTATGACTACGGAATTAACCCCTAATACCACCCCAAGCAGAACCAGGGCCGTGCCATAGCGGACATCAAGCCCGATATTTGGAATTTGGGTTGAGATGGCATAAAGGTGCATGGGTAGTGCCATAACCTGGTCAAATACAGATGTAGGGAAGCCTGGCAGATAAAAGGCGGCTACCGTAAAAAGAATGGGTGCAGTTTCCCCAGCCGCCCTACTGATTTCAAGGATAATGCCAGTAAGAATACCAGGAATAGCATTTGGAAGCACTACATGCCAGATGGTTTGCCATTTGGAGGCACCTAAAGATAGACTTACCTCACGAAAAGACTGAGGCACATTAGCCAGGGCTTCACGGGTAGCAGTGATAATTACCGGCAAATTCATAATGGCTAATGTCATAGCACCCGCTAAAATAGAGGCACCAAACTTCAGAAAGATAACAAAAAGCCCTAAGCCAAAAAGACCATAGACTACTGATGAGACACCAGCCAGATTGATAATAGCCAGCCGAATTAGTCTGGTCAACCAGTTCTTCTTAGCATATTCGTTCAGGTAGATAGCGGCAAACACACCTACTGGCACGGCGAAAACAACTGCCCCGGTAACCAGGCAAAAGGTTCCGACAATAGCCGGCAGTATTCCCCCCTCCCGCATACCATTTCGAGGGGCGGTAGTTAAAAACTCCCAGTTTATCGCCCCGAGCCCATTCTTAATAATTATCAGAACAATTAATACCACCGGGACCATGGCTAACAGCGTGGCAAGAGAAAGCAAGGAAAAAACGATTTTCTGGGTTATTTTTGGGGATAGTTTTTTCATACCTTCTCCTTATGTAAAAAAAGGTCGGCGGTAAAATTTATAACAAAGGTAATTATGAATAGAACAATGCCAATAGCAAAGAGGGCAAAATAATGCTCACTGCCCTGAACGGTTTCTCCCATTTCTGCGGCAATGGTAGATGTAAGAGTTCTGGCTGGCTCAAGCAGGCTGTGTGGGATTCTGGGTGCATTTCCTGTAACCATCATTACGGCCATGGTCTCCCCAATTACCCTGCCTATTCCTAACATACAGGCAGCTACTATGCCGCCAGAGGCAGACGGAAGCACCACTCGCCAGATAGTCTGCCAGCGGGTAGCCCCAAGGGCTAAGGCCGCTTCACGGTATCTCTTTGGCACAGCAGTGATAGCATCCTCAGATATACTTACAATGGTAGGCATAGCCATAATGGAGAGCATGATAGAACCGGTCAGGACCGTAAGTCCGGTGGGCAGGTCAAACACCTTTTGAATAACAGGGGCCAGGACCACTATGCCAACGAAGCCTATGACCACACTGGGGATGGCGGCTAAAAACTCAATCCCAATCTTGAGCATCTCCTTTGTTTTGCCAGTAGTTACCTCGGCAATGAATATAGCACTGGTCACCCCAAGCGGTAAGGCAA
Organism: Nitrospira sp.; assembly: GCA_005239945.1. Classification (GTDB taxonomy): domain Bacteria; phylum UBA9089; class CG2-30-40-21; order CG2-30-40-21; family SBAY01; genus SBAY01. The sequence continues at coordinate 1,352 of SBAY01000024.1, read as the reverse complement.
TAATTGCTGCCCCGAGGGTGACGGCAAAAGAACCTAAGATTAGGGATAAAATTCCAAAATCAGGTGGTTTGGATACGGGATGCCACTCTTTGCCCAATATGAAGTTTATGGGGTTAACTATCTTAAAGACAGAAATACCTTCTTTTAATAGAAAGATAAAGATTAACCCTACCAGGATGATAGAAACTATTCCACTTAGTTTGATAAGGCCTTCGATTCCCCATTCAAATATTTTTTTATGATTCCATCTTTTCTTTAGCAAGGTATTTTCGCTCCATGGATGTTCCTGCAGGTATCAGGTGTCAGGTATCAGGTAAGAAGGAGAGAAGAATTAGAGAAAAATTTCTCTCTCCTATCTCCTCCCTACCTGATACCTGACACCTGATACCTGAACGATTACGCCTACTTTAGTTGACCGGCACAAAATCAATCTCTCTTACAATCTTCTGTCCCTCTTCATTCATTATGAAATCCAGGAATTTTTTCACCATACCGGCTGGCTCACCGTTGGTGTACACTAACAGGGGGCGGGAGATGTAGTAACTGCCACCTTTTACATTCTCAATGGTGGGTGGGACAAAGGGGCTGTCTTTATCCTTAGCCACCGCAATAGCCTTCTGCTTTGGGCTAATGTATCCCATCCCATAATAACCAATGGTATTCGGATTCTGAGCTACCTCATCTGCCACTGACTGGGAAGAAGGGAGAAGCAGGGCATCTTCCGTGTATTCGCTTCCCTCCCCCAGGACATGCTCCTTAAAATAGACATAGGTGCCTGAATTGACCTCTCTTGACAAGACCACAATCTTACCCTCTTTGCCACCAATATCCTTCCAGTTGGTAATCTTACCGCTGAAAATATCAGAAAGTTGGGCAATAGTAAGTTTTTCAATCGGGTTAGAAGGATGAACCACCACAACTATTCCATCAAGGGCAACAGTAAATTCCTTTGGTTCGATTCCTTTGGCCTTTGCCAATTCCAGTTCTTCTGCATCTATTTTTCTGGATGAGGCCGCGATATTACAGGTTTTATTTAGCAGGGCGGCAATACCTGTTCCTGACCCACCACCGGTTACCGCCACAAATGAACCTCGGTTATGCTCCATAAACCTTTCTGCCCAAGCCTGAATCAGATTTACCATGGTATCTGAACCCTTAATCTGGATAGAATCTGTTCCTTGTTGACCTCTGCCACAACCTATTAGGCTCAAGCAGAGCAAACTACTTATCAAACTCTTTTTCAGCATTTCTTAACCTCCTCGTATAATATGTTATATTGATGTTTATAATTGAGTAATCTAGATAACTGTGTAATGGTATGGCTGGTGGAAGATGGGATGGAGCGTAGCGAC
>SBAY01000038.1 GCA_005239945.1 Nitrospira sp. | reverse complement strand
TAGGAAAAGAGAGGAAAATCGTATCTATATTCTCCCAATTTCTAATTTCTAATTTCAATGTTTTGTGAACGGAAAGTTCAGGGTAGCATAACTTACCCACAAATTTTACACGCACCCGTAACCTAAAAATGTATTGACAAATACCTAATCTTTATTATAAAATATTATTGTGTGGTTATTTATCATCAGGTTAAAAAAAGGTAATATGTCATGATAGATATTGATGAGTCAAAAACCTTAGTTTCTATCATCATCCCTTGCCGTAATGAAAAAAGATTCATCGGTAAATGCCTTGATTCTATTATTGCCAATGATTATCCAAAGGATAAACTTGAGGTATTGATCGTTGATGGCATGAGTAATGATGGAACAAGGGAGGTACTCAAGGGATATTTGGAAGAACATACTTTTATAAAAATTTTAGATAACCCTAAAAAAGTAACCCCGGTAGCAATGAATATAGGCATTACAAAGGCAAAAGGGGATTTTGTAATCATGATTAATTCGCACGCTATCATAGATAGGAATTTTTTGAAAAATAGTATCGAATGCATCCAAAAAACAAATGCCGATGCCGTTGGAGGACAGCTAAATACTATCAATGAAGGAGAAGGAATAATAGCCAGGGCAATTCCTATCTCGGCAGACTCTATTTTTGGGGCAGGCGGAAGGAGATATAGAAGCAAAAAGGAGGAAGGGTTCGTTTCCGATACTTTACCTTATTGTCTCTATCCTAAAGAGGTATTTACTAAGATTGGCTTGATTGACGAGGAACTCATTCGCGACCAGGATGAGGAATTTAATTACCGCTTAATTAAAAGTGGTGGGAAAATCTTTTATTCGCCCTCAATCAAATCTCTCTTGCATTTGAGGCCAAATCTATCAAAACTCTGGCATCAGCATCTTCAATACGGCTATTTCAAGGTAAGGGTAACCCAAAAGGTCGGAACAATACTTACCTGGCAACAGTTAATTCCATGTATTTTCGTTACAAGTATGTTAATAACCGGGATATTATCCCTTTTCCTAAAACCTGTTGTCTGGCTCTTGCTTGCTGTTTTGTTTTCCTATATAATTGCCAATTTGGGGTTTTCATTCTTTATGGCCATTAAAAATGGATTGAAACACTTTGTTGTTTTGCCTCTAGTATTTGCTGTTTTGCATGTTAGTTACGGATTAGGATACCTGATGGGTATCTGGGACTTTATTGTTCTGAAAAGGCATCTCAAAAGGCAAATAAAGGATATGGAGTTAACCAGATGAATGAGGTTAAGAGAATAGAACAAAGTTATGAGAGACGGAAACAATTACCTTCAGAGCAATATTCATATTTTAACCCTGGCAATTTATTTATAATTCAGGAGCGAGAGAGAAAGATTTTACAAATTCTCGATAAGTATGGGTTGAATTCATTGTTTGACAAGCGAATACTTGATGTTGGTTGTGGAAATGGCGCGTGGTTGAGGGAATTGATTAAATATGGAGCAGATCCTATCAAACTTTATGGGGTCGAACTTTTAAAAGATAGGGTTGAGCAGGCAAAGGTTTTAAGCCCGAATTTGAATATCGTCACCGCTAATGCAGAAAAACTTGATTTTGAAGATGGATGTTTTGATTTAGTCCATCAAAGCACAGTATTTACTTCGATATTGGATATGGGCATGAAACAGCAAATAGCAAGAGAAATGCTTCGAGTACTTAAAAATAGCGGTATTATTCTCTGGTACGATTTCTATTATGACAATCCTCACAATCCAGATGTTAAAGGAATAAAACGAGATGAGGTAACTTCATTGTTTCCCAATTGTTTGTTTGATTTCCAAAAGGTTACTTTGGCGCCACCAATTGCCCGTAAGTTAGTTCCATACTCATGGTTTCTTTGTTATTTGTTAGGAAATATCCCTATGCTGAAGACTCATTATTTGATTGTGATTAGAAAAAGAGAAAGAAAATGATTAAAAATAAACAAGTTATACTTCTGCTTATTTTAGATATAGTGGCTATCAATTTATCGGTCCTGATTGCCTTCTGGCTCAGATTCCCAAATTTTTTGGACACACCTGATTTCCTTGATTATCAGAAGATGGCCATCTTATTAACCCTTATCAGATTAGGGATATTCTACCTTTATGGATTATATCAACAGATGTGGCGATATATCAGCATTAGTGAATTTATCTCCATATTCTATGCAGTAACTATTGGGTCCATAGTGGTCAGTGCCTTTGTCTTCTTTATCAGGGTTCTTACTTATCCTCGTTCGGTATTACTCATGGATTGGTTTTTTTGTTTCGTCTTGATAAGTGGGATTAGATTTACACCACGGCTAATTCGGGAACTTAAGAAAAGAAAAGGTAGCCCTGGTTTTTCAGGCATCTGGCAGCTTATTTTTGCCTTATTATCCCGGGCTAATCCATGGCATAGACGCCGAATGTGGCATCTACCTGCAAAACGGATACTTATTATTGGTGCCGGTGATGCCGGAGAAATGGTGGTTAAAGAGATAGAAAGACACACTGAATTGGGCTATGAAGTGGTGGGATTTATTGATGATGATTTAAAGAAACAAGGGATTAGAATCCATGGGGTAGAGGTTTTAGGCAGCCGGGAGGAGATTGGTAATGTGGTTAAAAGAGAAGGGGTAGAGGAGATAATCATTGCTATTCCCTCTACCTCAGGCAAGGTAATTCGCGAGATAATTGCCCATTGTGAAAAGGCGCGGGTAAGATTTAAGATAGTCCCTGGTGTCTATGAAATTCTCACTGGGAATGTAAGTATCAATCAGATTAGAGAGGTAAAGGTAGAAGACCTATTGGGTAGAGAGACTGTTCAGGTAAATTTAGCCGAGATATCCTCGTATTTAGCCGGTAAAAAGGTATTGGTTACAGGTGCCGGAGGCTCAATTGGTTCTGAATTGTGTTATCAAGTAACTAAATTTACTCCAGCGATGTTGATTTTAGTTGACCACAATGAAAATAACACCTATTTTGTAGATATTGAATTAAAAAGAAGACATCCTGCCCTGTCGATTATACCCATTATAGCCGACATAAAGGATGTCCCGCGAATGGAAGGGATATTTAAAGAATATCAGCCGGAGGTTGTCTTTCATGCCGCCGCACATAAACATGTCCCTTTGATGGAGGAAAATCCGCAGGAGGCAATTAAAAATAACATTCTCGGCTCAAAAATCGTTATGGAGTTGGCCAGCAAATATAATTGTGAACGGTTTGTCTTCATTTCTACGGATAAGGCAGTAAATCCGATTAGTGTCATGGGTTATTCTAAACGAGTAGCCGAATTGCTGATGCGGACATTTAATCAGAAAACCAAATTTATGGCGGTTAGATTTGGTAATGTCCTGGGTAGTGAGGGAAGTGTGATTCCATTGTTTAAACGACAAATTGCTAATAGAGGTCCGATTACCGTTACGCATCCTGAAGTAACACGTTATTTTATGACCATTAAAGAGGCGGTTGAGTTGATTATTCAATCTGCCGCTTTAGGCCAAGGCGGAGAAACATTTGTGCTCGATATGGGTGAACCGATAAAAATCGTTGATTTAGCCCGGGAGTTGATTACCTTATCCGGAATGGAGCCAGAGGTAGATATTGAAATCGAATATATTGGACTTCGACCTGGAGAAAAATTATTTGAAGAACTCCTGACCCAGGAAGAAGGAATAACCGCTACGAAGCATAAACAGATTTTTATTGCTAAGGCAGATATTATTGACCAGGCGTGGCTTAATGACCAAATTAATGAGTTGGAAAGATTAGTAACCAGCGGAGCAGAACGAACCAAATTAGTGACTAAATTAAAGGAAATCGTTTCATTAACACAAAGATGACATCAACCCAAAAAATAATTAAAAGAAGCATCGATTATATCGGCTCTATCTTCGGCTTAATAATATTAGCCATTCCAATGGGGATAATAGCCGTATTGGTCAAGCTGGACTCTCAGGGACCAACCTTATTCAAACATGAACGGGTAGGTAAAGATGGAAAACTGTTTCTCGTATATAAATTTAGAACGATGGTCAAAGATGCAGGGAAAATCGGACCACCATTAACCGAGAAAAATGACCCGCGAATTACAAGAATAGGCAAAATTCTTCGTCGCACAAGCTTAGATGAATTACCTGAACTAATCAATGTTATCAGAGGTAAGATGAGTCTGGTAGGTCCTCGTCCAGAGATACCACTTGAAATGGAGAAGTACACTGATTGGCAAAAGAAGGTACTACGAGTAAGACCCGGGATAACAGGCTTTTCACAAATTCATGGCAGACAGGACCGCGAAATACCCAGTAAATTAAGACTGGATAACTGGTATATCAAACATCAATCCTTGAAATTAGACCTATGGATTTTGATAAAGACGGTAAGTGTAGTTTTATCTGGTAGAGGGGCGTATTAGGTTATAGGACTTATATGTCCTATAAGTCCTATAAGTCCTATAAGTCTTATAAGTCCTATAACGGAGGAAATTAGCCATGGAGGGAGAAACACCCATCCGAAGTGAATTTTTACCTTTTTGCCGACATAGTATCTCTAAAGAGGAAATTGCAGAGGTTGTTGATACCTTGAATTCCGACTGGATTACTACAGGCCCCAAAACTAAGGAGTTTGAGAAAAGGTTTGCTGAATATGTAGGTGCAGAATATGCTATAGCGGTCAACTCCGCTACTGCCGGTTTGCACCTGGCACTTATCGCCTCAGGCATTGGCAAAGGGGATGAGGTAATTACTACTCCTTACACCTTTGCGGCCACGGCTAATGTGATTATTCATTCGCAGGCAGCATCTGTATTTGTCGATATACAAAAGGATACCCTTAATATCGACCCGGTAAAGATCGAAGCGGCAATCACGCCAAAAACAAAGGCTATTATCCCTGTCCATTTTGCCGGACAATCATGCGATATGGATGAAATCCTCCAGATAGCTAAAAAATATAATCTTACCGTTATTGAGGATGCCGCTCATGCCATATCCTCAGAATATAAAGGTAAAAAGATAGGTAGTATCGGTCAGGCAACGGTATTTAGTTTCTATGCAACCAAAAATCTGACTACCGGTGAAGGTGGGATGGTAACCACTAACGATAAGGAATTAGCTAATCGAATCGCTATCCTGAGTTTGCATGGCATCAGTAAAGATGCCTGGAAACGATATGGGGCAGGAGGTTCATGGTATTACGAAATAGTCTCCCCGGGATTTAAGTACAATATGACCGATATTCAAGCCTCAATAGGATTATGTCAGTTGGCAAAGATTGAAGAGTTTCTCAAAATCAGGCAGAAATATGTGCAGATATATCAAGAGGCTTTTGGAGAGTTACCACAGATAATTACCCCTAAAGACATTACCCCAGGATGTCATGCCTGGCATTTATATTATATTTTAATAAAGCCGGAGCTATTGAAAATTAATCGGGATAGTTTTATTGAGGCATTAGGGAAAGAAGGAATTGGAACAAGTGTTCATTTTATCCCCATACACCTCCATCCTTATTATCGAGATACCTATGGATTCCAAAAAGGTGATTTCCCAAATGCAGAATGGGTTTATGAACGGATAATTTCTTTACCCCTTTATCCAAAACTTACAGAAAAGGATGTAAGGGATGTAATTTTAGCTGTCAGAAAGATAGTTGATAGATGGAAAATCAGGTAATCGGTAACAACAAAATTATTACGTTTTCCTTACCGATTACCGATTACCTGATTACCGATTACCTTTCTTATGTTATACCATCCGTGTATTTTGTATAAAATTTTCGACTAAACGCTTATAAAAATTTAAGTAGTTGTAACTGGCTGTTATGATTAGAGTTAGCAATGAAGAATAAAAAAAATATAAAATTTTTCTTGACAAATCCATTATTTTCTGTATAATTACCATATAAAGGGAGGAACTCTTCTTTGAAAGCAAATTAGGGATTACGATTTTTAATCCTGTTGACATAAAAGAGAGAAGAGTCCAGTTTCGATAGCGTTAAAAAGAGGAGGTGAAAAGGTAAATTGATACAGATATTTAGAATGATATTAACATTTTTCTTAGTGGTGGGGACGACTATGATTTTATCAAGTTGTGCACCCCCAGCGAAAGAGGAAGTAACAGCACCAGCAGTAGAAGAAGAAGCAACTGCACCAGAAGAAGAAGCAGGTGAAGAAGCAGTAACATCCGAAGAAGCACCCGCAGAAGAAGCAGCACCAGCAGAAGAAGCGAAATAAACCAACTAATTGAAAAACGAATACATAAAAAGGAGGAGCGAGATGAAATTGTGTCATCTTGCTCCTCTCTTTTTTTGTCAAAGGAGTCAGACCTGTCTGACCCAATAAAAAAATGAACATAGAGAATCTCTACAAAAAACCTTTTTTCACTGGGCTGAGGGATTTAGCCCTTAAAACGAATAGCCAACTCTATTTAGTGGGTGGATGTATTCGGGATTACCTGTTAAGGCGTCCGTGTAATGATTATGACTTTGCCATTAAAGGAGATGCCATAGCCTTTGCTCAACAGGTTTCTATGGTTTTGGGGGGAAGTTTTGTTCTCTTAGATGAGGCAAAAGGATCGGCCAGGGTTGTGCTGAAATTAAAAAAACAACTGATAAACTTGGATTTTAACAACCTTAAGGCAAAGGATATTTTTGCTGACCTTAGCATGCGTGATTTTACCATCAATGCCATCGCCATAGATTTAATCGCTAAAGACACTGAATTCATTGACTCCCTGAATGGGCTAAAAGATATTAAGGCAAAGGTTATCAGAGTTATCTCAAACAGCACATTCCATGATGACCCATTACGGATGTTAAGAGCGATTCGTTTATCCTCAGAATTAGGATTTAAAATAGAAAAAGGTAGTTGGGAGACGATAGTTAAATTAAAAGGATTAATCTCAAATGTCTCGGTAGAGCGGGTGACTAATGAAATTTATTTAACCTTAGCGGCTAAAAATTCAAATTATTTTATTACCCAATTAGATAAAACAGGTTTACTTGAAGAAATCATTCCAGAGATTATTCCCTTAAAAGGACTCAAACAAGACACATATCATCACTTACCTGTCTGGGAACATTCATTAGCCACACTAACTCAATTGGAAGGTATAGTTTCAAACCTTGATAAATTATTTCCCCAATGGCATAGCCGAATAAAAAGATATTTAAACCAACCTCTATGTGGAAATCACACCAGATTGACTAATCTCAAAATCATCTGTCTGCTTCATGATATTGGTAAATCAGGCACGATGACGCAAGAGCCTTCCGGTAGAATCAGGTTTATCGAACATGAAATCCTGGGAGCTAAAATAGCCTCAAAAATAGCCAGGAGACTAAAATTGGGTACTAAAGAAAAGAAGATGCTCGAATTAGTTGTCAAGAATCATATGCGTCCTGGGCATCTGGTTCAAACACCTATTCTGACCGACCGCGCCCTCCATAAATTTTTTAGAGATTTAGGTGAAGAAGTAGTAAGTAGCTTACTCCTTTCCTTAGCTGACAGATATGCGACCATAGGGCCAAAGGTTCCTCCTGAAAATCTGCATAAACACTATCAAATCATTAGTCTTATTATCGATAGATTTTATTCTCCTACCCCAACTATTATCCCGCCCAAAGTACTTAAAGGGGGGGAGCTAATGGAACATTTCGGACTCAAATCCGGACCAATGATAGGTAAGCTATTAAGAGAGCTCGAGGAGGCATTTGTAGATAAAAAAATCACCAATAAAAAAGAGGCGTTAAAATTTATCGCTAATTTGCTTTCGAAAACTGTAAAATGCCCGCACCTCATCTAATTTAGTTGACATTCGGCACTTAGGCAGTGAGTTTAAGAATAGTCGGCCATAACCCTTTGTCTTAATTCTTGGGTCAAGGATAGCGACAATACCTATGTCCTTCTTCGTGCGAATAAGTCTGCCAAAGCCCTGTCTTGTCTGGATAATTGCCTGCGGGACCTGGTATGCCCAGAATGGGTCCGCACCTTTTGCCTTTAAATATTCCATCCTGGCCTCAACTATCGGGTCATCAGGCACGGCAAACGGTAATTTAGTAATCACCACACATTCCAAATCCTGACCCGGCACATCCACCCCCTGCCAGAAGGTATTAGTGCCCCAGAGCACCGAGTTGTCGTGCAATTTAAACTCCGCTAGCATCTGTTGAGATAAATATTCACCCTGCTTAAGATGGCTGAGGTCAGCCAGCCTGGCCTCCACAGTGCCAGCTATCTTATTTAGCATGGCAAAACTGGTGAATAGCACAAATGTCCTGCCCTGCATAATCCCTAAAAGTTCCTCGGTGATCTTGGCTACATCGGCATAATATTCATCCGGAGACAATTTTGGGTCGGCAATACCATCTGGCAAAAAAAGCATTACCTGCGATTGATAATCAAACGGGGAGGAAAGCATCAACTCGTCGGCTCCATCAGCCCCTAATCGATTCTTGATATATTCAAAGGAGTTATTCGTGGTCAGGGTTGCCGAGGTAAGAACCACTGTATCGATAGGTTCAAAAACAGCCTTTTTCAGGTCTTGCGAGATGTCGATAGGATTGGCATGAAGGGTGATTTTAACAAATCGGTGCTTTTGGATTATCTCGAGCCAATAGACATAATCCGCTTTTTCTTGGCTAATAATGAGTTCAAGGGCATCTTTTATCGCCGAAGTGCGAATTCGATAGGCTGAAATCTCTAACTTAGTTTCCTCATCCGGGATTTTGGCTGTTAATTTGCCAAGTTCTGCGGCTAAGAAATCTAAAGGCTCATTCAGGGGATTATCTATAAAATTTGCCTGCCTGAGCCGGGTGACAAAATTCATCTCCTGCGGATTAAATTTTAATAATAAATTGGAAAAGAAAGTATCCGCCGCATTTCTAACCTCATTAAGGGCCTTTTTAATCCTGCCTTTTAGTTCTTCCTGCCTTTTAACCCTGACGAGAATTCCTTTATCGGTTTTAGGATTATAGATTGTATCGACTAAATATTTAATCTGTGAATTGGATATTTCGGCGCCCAGGTAGCTTGTGGCCACATCTTCTAAGTTATGCGCCTCATCGAACACCACGGCATTAAATTTTGGCAAGACCTGCTCGGCAGAGGCTAAATTAGCAAAAAAGAGATGATGATTAACCACTAAAACCTGGGAATGATACTGTTTCTTTTTGGCCTTATAATAGTAGCAGTCATTAAAACGGAGACATTTTTTGCCCAGGCAGATGTCTGATTCACGACAGATTTTATTCCAGAGTGCTGGATTTGGTTCAAAAATCAACTCGGATTTTAGACCAAGTTGAGTTTTTTCTGCCCAGGTGGATATTTTCCTGAATTCCTTTACCTCTTCCATTGTCTCAAACAATCCCTGGATTTGGGTTTGTGAAAATCGACGCAGACATAAATAATTATTACTACCCAGGCATAAAGCAAAGGAAAAGTTTATTCCTAACGCCTTTTTCAAGAAGGGGAGGTCTTTTGTCATTAGTTGTTCCTGAAGGGTTTTTGTGTAAGTCGAAACCACTACCCGCTTTTCCTCTTTTACTGCCCAGAAGATAAAAGGGACTAAATAGGCTAAGCTTTTACCTGTGCCGGTGCCTGCTTCGACAATCAAATGATTTGCCTTAAGAATAGCCTGCTCGATTCGTTGGCTCATTTCAAGTTGCTGGAATCGGAATTCGTAGCCTTTAAGCTGGTGAGTCAATATTCCTTCAGGTCCAAACACATCACGGCTAAGGTGCTTCATCTTTTTTAGTATAGCATACGATTGATTTTTTGTCAAATCAGAAATCAGGGAAACAGATTTTCCCCAACTTTTAGCAATAATTTAAAGAAGTGGATATTTTGAGGGGGAAAACCTTTTGAAAGTGGTTTAAAACCACACAGGTTTTCCCCCTCAAACTCCCCTTTTCCAAAACTTTTTA
>SBAY01000103.1 GCA_005239945.1 Nitrospira sp. | reverse complement strand
TCCTTCCTTCAGCCTTCCTTCCTTCAGCCTTCCTTCCTTCAGCCTTCCTTCCTTCAGCCTTCCTTCCTTCAGCCTTCCTTCCTTCAGCCTTCCTTCCTTCAGCCTTTATGTATACTTATTTCTAGTCCTTGTGTGGATTTTATAATTGAATTAGCAGGATAGTAACCTTTAATCGTGGTATTAGGATAAACAACACATTTAGGTCCTAATAGAGTTCCGGGACTGGTTACGGAATTACAACCCGTTTCAGTTCTATCTCCTAATATTCCGCCTAATTTTCTTAGTCCTGTTTCAAATATTCTATCGTTAACCCTTATAGTTATTGAAAAGGCTTGCCTTGTTGAGGTTTGACCCGTTAAGGCAAGATTTTCAAATTTAAAATTAGCCAATTTAGTCCCGGCACCTAAATTTACCTCCTTGCCGAGAATACTATCGCCGATATAAGCAAAATGACCTGCCTTTGCTCCATTGAGCATAATAGCATTTTTGATTTCCGTTGTATGTCCCACGACACAATTATCTCCAACAAGGACACTACCTCTTATATAAGCCCCTTGCCTGACCTGTGTGTTTTTCCCAATAATAGTTGGTCCTTTGATATAAACCCCAGGTTCTACCACAGTTCCTTCTCCAATCGCAATGTCATCCCCGATTAAATACGCCCCATCCATTATCTGACCTAATATTTTAGAAGATTTACCTCGTTGTTGAATTACTTGTTTGATGTAATCCTCAATCTTTGGTATTACCTCCCAGACATATTCTACATTATCAAATATTGCCTTCTGCTCAAAATCAGATAAGTTGAAAAAATCTTCCGGCTTTAACATTTTGACTCCTTAGTAAAGAATTAAAAATTAAAAGTTAAAAATTAAAGATTCTACATTTTTAACTTTTAATTTTTAACTTTTAACTTTTAATTATTTATTCTGACCAATTCCAGCATCGCTCTAACTGCTTCATCCATGCCTGTAAGAATAGCCCTGGCGATAATCGAATGTCCTATATTCAACTCTTCTATGCCGTGGATAGAAGCTACCGGCACAACATTTTGATAATTCAATCCATGTCCTGCATTGACTATTAACCCTTGTTTTATAGCAAAGGAAGCCGTATCCTCTAATTTTTCTAATTCTTCTTGAGCCTGCTGTGGATTTTTTGCATTAGCGTAATTTCCTGTATGTAATTCGATGGCACTTGCCTTTATTTTCGAGGAGGCTTTAATCTGGGTGATATCTGGGTCAATAAATAAACTTACTACAATTCCTGCCTCTTGTAACAGATTAACTACCGAGATTAAGTGGTCTTTATTCTCAACGATATTTAATCCACCTTCTGTGGTTAATTCTTCGCGGTGTTCAGGAACTAATGTTACCTGGTCAGGTTTTAAGGACAGGGCAAATCTTACCATTGAGTCTGTTGCGGCCATTTCTAAATTCAACCTGATGGTAATTACCTCGCGTAAAATCCTGACATCTCGTTCCTGGATATGTCGGCGGTCTTCTCTTAAATGAACGACAATAGAATTAACTCCAGCCAATTCAGCAATTATAGCCGCAATTATTGGGTCTGGCTCTTTGGCCCGTCGTGCTTGTCTGACGGTAGCTACATGGTCAACATTTACTCCAAGTTTCGGCATCGCTACCTCCTTGTATAATTAAAAATTATGAATTAAAAATTATAAATTCTTTTCTCTTTCCTCAATTTTTAATTCATAATTTTTAATTACTCAACTACCGTTTAAGTTTTCTGTCTGAATAAAACGAATATAGAAAAGATGTCAACTCGCTGTCTCGAGCTTTTGTGGTATAAAGATAAAAATCCCTACAGGTTATAATTTTATCATTTTCCCAGACAAAGAATCCTTGTTCTTTTTGGAGAGGGTCTACAACAAAAGCTACCTGCCAGGGTAAATTAAAAAAGTTTTGATGAATAAATAAATCATCTTCAGAAAGGAATATTCCCCAACCTGGATGCGTATGAAACCAACCAACCATTTGTTTTTCAGGTGAAATTTTCCTTAATTCCCTTTCTTTTTCGATAGTATTCCAGGTGTCATGGTTAAACTTGATATGAGTATTATCCCCTTCAGTATTTTTTGCCTCAATAAAATCGGATATTTTTATGAATTTAACCTTATTTTCCTGACAATAATTACCGAGTAATACCCCACCTAATTCCCGACTAACATCTTTTTTGGAATAAGCAAGAATCTCCTCCATTATTTCTATAGCAATAAAGACCTTTAAGGTATGCTCCGGTTTATCAACTAACAGTCTAATACTATAATTAGGATTATGTAGCGGCATCTTTTCCGGAATAGGGTTAGCTACATCCTTTATTTCTGTAAGCTTAATTTCTTTTAATATTTCATCATCTTTTAAATTATGATTGTCCATTTTTAAAATACCTCGTAAACGTTCAGGTGTCAGGTATCAGGTAAAGAGAGGAAGAAGGCAAGGGAAAAAACTTATTCATCCTAAATTCTTCCTCATATCTCCTGATACCTGATAGCTAATTTCACGATAATTTAATTTCAAACCCCCCTTTTAATTGAGGTTCATCAGATTCCAATGGACGCAAGTCAATTGGTAATTTATCATGATTTTTCAATGCCCAGGCAGCGGCACTGGCATTTATCGGGTCATATTCATCAAAATTTTTATATTGAATCATCTCCCCTAATCTGACACAAAGCCTATCTAAACTTTCAGAAGGAGACCAACCTCCAAGACAGACTTGATTGTTTGTCCCTATATTGGGGTGATATATTGGGGTTAGCCACTCCAGATTAGGTTTAATTCTCGGATAAGTAGTCGGTAGATAGATTTCTATCTGATGGAAATTACTATAAACTACTTGTTTGCTTATATCATCTAATTTTATTCCTTTGCAAGTATAAGAAACAATATACCTGCATGGTGGATATTCACCCGAAGTCTCAAAGGTGATAAATGGGCTTTTTTTCACCAATTCTTGCATTTTTTTATAATCTTCTTCTAAACGCAAATACCTGGGCGAATGGTACTCCATTTCTCCTCCTTTTTAGACGGGATTACAGGATTTTACAGGATTATTTGGTCAAATAATCCTGTAAAATCCTGTAATCCCGTCTAAAATTATCCAGCTACGACTACCGGATGTATTTTTAAAATCGCCCCTTCCCGTATGCCGGCGCTGGCTAAAGTATCACTTTCACTTAACGACCTGCCTGATGATTTATGATGTAATTGATAATTTAAGGGAGAGCCGTTCGGACTCACAGTAGGCAATTTCATTTTTGTGACCAATGCCGAAATGACCCTTTTTAATGGGACATCATCCGGAATATCTGCCCGTTGCCTCTTAGCCCCTGTAACATCTTCTATCTCAATACTAACAATTCTCATCTAATTTTTACCTCCAGATTATTAATTCTAACTTACTTTTTTGAAGATACAAGATTTTATATATAAGTATATATAATAATGAAGTAAATGTCAATGAAATTTTTCTTTACCCTCTCTTTTGTGAGCCAGAGCACGAGCAATAGAAAGGTGTTTTCGTCATAAATCTCATATTCGAAAACGGGTCTGCTGCTGCCCAGGAAAGCGTTTTTATTCACATTGGCATCTTCGAAGGTTTGCCATCCCTACTGTCAAAGGCTAAATGCCATGAACAAAGATAAGGTTAAGTAAACACTATCCCTTAATTAATTCGCACTGCTTAATGCCTCATCCTCTGTATCATAGATATTGAAGATAGCAGTAAATCCAGCCAGCTTAAACACCTTATAAACATTTTGTTCCATCTGACATAATCTCAAATCCCCATTCTTCCTCTTTAGTTCCTTAAAGGTTTAATTGAGGCATCAATTTTCTGCTCAAGAGGCTGTGGGATAAGTAAGTTAGGGATATTTTGCCTGATATTCACCTTCTGGTTTATTATGTAATTTTACCACAAGATTTATGTTTATGTCAAGAAAAATTTGGTTATGGTTAAAAAGTTTTTGGGGGGTAAGCGTTTATCTATCAGCGGTCAGCCTTTAGATTGGACAATGTTTTATGGCACAAAAGCAGGTAACAACCCCCTAACCCCCTTTATTAAGGGGGAATGAGCCTTCTGCAAAATTCATAACCTATTGATTCTTAATAGGTTATGTGAAAATTTTCCTTGACTTTTCCTCCATACTATGATATAATATAAGTTATTGAAAACAAAAATCTTATATCAAAAAACAAGGAGGAAAAGTCATGCAAAACTTTCAACTTTCTCTTTTTTATGATCTG
>SBAY01000139.1 GCA_005239945.1 Nitrospira sp. | reverse complement strand
TATTTTCCCTTGACCCCTCGACCCCTTAACCCCTTGAACCCTTTTTACATTTTGATTTCAACCTCGGATATTTGCTTAAATTTTTTCATTTTGCAGAAGTTTAATAAGGAAAAGGCTATAGCACTTATTAATCAAAATTTTACTTTGAATGGAGACAGAAGTCTCAACTTGGAAGGTGTTTTCCGAACAAGTTCGGGCATCCGATGTAAACTTTTGACTAACAACTGCTATATTTTTAAGATGTTCTATATCAATGGAATACAATTGAGGGATTTTTGGGATGATCAGAGTAAGATTTGCACCGGCTCCAACGGGTTATTTACATATCGGTGGGGCAAGAACCGCTCTTTTTAATTGGCTGTTTGCGAAACAACATCAGGGTAAATTCATCCTTCGGGTAGAAGATACCGATATTAAACGCTCTACGCAAGAAAGTGTCCAGGCTATTTTAGATAGTCTAAATTGGCTTGGAATAACCTGGGATGAAGGTCCTTATTTTCAGTCTGAACGAATCCATATTTACAAAGAATATGTAGAGAAATTGTTGCAGGAGAATAAGGCGTATTATTGTTATTGTACGCCGGAAGAATTAGAAACTCAGCGTAAAAAGGCATTGGAATCCCCTGATATGCCGGCGTATGATGGTCGATGCAAAAACCTGTCTTTAGCCCAAAGGCAAAAATATGAATCTGCTGACCGCAAACCGGTTGTTCGATTCCATATCCTGCCTGGGATAACATCAGTAAATGACCTGATTCGGGAAGAGTTAACCTTTGATAATAGGTTGTTGGGTGATTTTATTATTCTTAAATCCGATGGTATGCCTACTTATAATTTTGCCTGTATCATCGATGATGCCTTGATGGAAATTACCCATGTCATTCGCGGTGAGGACCATATTTCCAATACCCCTCGTCAGATTTTATTGTACCAGGCATTAGGATTCGAATTACCGATATTTGCCCACTTACCTTTGATTTTGGGTATGGATAAGACACCACTGAGCAAACGACATGGCGATGTTGCCATTAAGCATTATATTGAGGAAGGGTATTTACCCGAGGCATTGGTTAATTACCTGGCATTATTAGGTTGGTCAACCTCTGATAGTCAGCAGATAATCTCAGGGACTGAGTTAGTGACAAAATTTTCTTTAGAGCGGGTATCTAAAAATTCAGCCATATTCGATCTGGAAAAATTACGCTGGTTGGATGGAGAGTATATCAAAGGATTGGAGATAGATACATTGACAGGGTTATGTGGGAGATATTTAAATAAATTAGAAATTGGAAATTGGAAATTGGAAATTGGAAATTTTAAGGAAATAGTCAGGCTTTTTCAGGAACGAATGAGGACTTTGGGGGATTTTGTTGAACGGGCAAGATTTTTCTTTGTCGATACAGATTCTCTAAAGTATGAACCGGAAGCAATGACATTACTTACTAAAAATGGCGTTTCCGAGATTATGGAAGAAGTAAAACTCAGGTTATCACAATTGCCTTCTTTTACCCCTGAGGCTATTGAAATATGTATTCGTGGGTTAGCTGAGGAACTAAGGATAAAAGCGGCAGATATAATTCATCCCTTACGAGCTATATTAACAGGTAGCAAAGTAAGCCCCGGGATTTTTGAGGTGGTCTCTCTCCTGGGTCAAGAAATTGTCGAGGAACGAATTAGTAAAATTTTGGAGAGAGTAAAAGGTTAAAATATGATAAAAAAGGTGTTATTCTTTTTAGTGATTAATTTAACCATTGCAGGTTGTGCCTCCTCACCTGATGTCCCTGTTGAAATCAGGAAGGAACAGATTGGTGAGGCATTACTGCAATGGCCTTATCGTAGTTGGGATTTGCAGTTTCCTCATGGAATAGCCATAGATAAAGAAGATAATCTCTATGTCGCCGATACCAATAATCATCGAATTTGTAAATTTGACAAAAATGGTAATTTTATAATGAAATTTGGAGGTATGGGTAGTGAAACCGGTAGGTTTAAATTTCCTTATGGTGTGGGGGTAGATTCTTATGGTAATATTTATGTGGCGGATACAAATAATTGCCATATCCAGAAATTTGACAAGGAAGGGAATTTCCTCTTGAAGTGGGGTAGATTTGGATTCCAAGCAGGTGAGTTTGACCGACCACAGGGAATATATGTAGATAAAGATGACGCTGTCTATGTAGTTGATACCCATAACCATCGGCTACAAAAATTTACCAGTTCCGGAGAATTTATTATGCAAATAGGTAGTGCCGGCTCAGGTGATGGTCAGTTGAGATTACCCTCGGTTATTGACCTCGATTCATCAGGTAATATCTATGTTGTTGATACTGGTAATAATCGGATACAAAGGTTCACTTCAGACGGCCATTATTTTCATAAATGGGGAGATAAACGAGGTTCTGAGACAGGCGAGTTTAACCAACCACAGGGAATTTGTCTTAATTCGGCTAATGATGTTTATGTAGTAGATACCTTTAATCATCGGATTCAAAAATTTGGCGCCCTCGGTAACTTCATTCTTCAATTCGGTCACTTTGGGTCACAAAATGGAGAGTTTAATCAGCCAACAGGTATCATTATCGATTCTGAAGAAAATGTCTGTGTGGTTGATACCTATAACCATCGGATTCAAAAATTTACCTCCAGCGGTAGTTTCATCCGCTCCATATATTAGAATATTGGATGTAATCCTTCCTATAAAGATTCCTACCGTTAACTGAGTGGTTACTGAAGCAAAAAAAGTTTTTCCTTGACATAAATAGTGAAATGTATTATAATTATAGCCAATTAAACATATAAAACAAAAGGAGGATGAAAATTTATGTTTAGAGTTGAAAGCATGCTTGGAAGAGAAAAGCTGGTTCTGGAAGCAGGTGAATTAGCTAAGCAAGCTAATGGGAGTGTTACGGTCAAATATGGAGATACGGTTATTTTGGTCACATCAGTCGTAGATGCCAGGGTAAATGTAGACAATGATTTTTCCCCTTTAACCGTGGAATATCAAGAAAGATTTTATGCTACAGGTAGAATCCCCGGGGGATTCTTTAGACGGGAAGGGAAATTATCAGAACGAGAGATTTTAACCTCAAGACTCATCGATAGACCACTTCGCCCCTTATTTCCTGAAGGGTTTGTAAATGAGGTTCAGATAGTAGCTACGGTGTTGTCTGCCGATGATAATCAACCGGATATATTCGGTCTCATCGGAGCTTCTGCCTCACTTTATATCTCGGATATTCCCTTTACTATTCCTGTGGGGGCAGTTAGAATAGGCAGGATTAATCAAGAATTTATCATCAATCCTACCTGTCGGGAAAGAAATGAAAGCGACCTGGATATAGTTGTAGCTGGAACCAAAGATGCGGTGATAATGCTTGAGGCAGGAGCAGAACAGGTAGATGAGAAGGTAATTTTAGATGCAATCGATTTTGCCCAGCCTGTTATTCAACAAATTATTCAACTGCAAGAGGAATTACGACAAAAGGCAGGAAAAGAAAAGATGCCATTTGCTACACCTGTAATTGAGGAAGAAATAGACAAACAGGTTCGGGAATTCGCTACAGGCTTAATTAAAGAGGCGGTGTTTATTACAGATAAACTTTTGAGGAATGAAAAGATCGAACAGACGACAACAAATACAATTGAGCACTTTGCCCCAGTTTTTCCTGATAAAGAAAAGCAGATTCGTCTTGTTTTAGAGACGATTCTGAGCGAGATTATTCGAAAATCTATTCTAAAAGAAGGCAAACGACCTGACGGAAGAAATTTGACAACCATCAGACCAATAAAATGCAAGGTAGGGATACTGCCGAGAACACACGGTTCGGCGCTATTTACCAGGGGACAAACTCAAGGTCTGGTAATTACTACCTTAGGTTCAGCAGACGAGGAACAGATGTTGGATAATATCGAAGGAAAGAGCTTTAAGCAATTTATGCTCCATTATAATTTCCCACCCTTTAGTGTGGGCGAAATCAAATCTATAAGAGGACCAGGTAGACGAGAAATCGGGCATGGAGCCTTAGCTGAACGCTCACTTCTACCAGTTATTCCTCCAAAAGAGAAATTTAGTTATACCATCAGGGTAGTATCAGATATTGTGGAATCGAATGGTTCTACCTCTATGGCCTCTGTCTGTGGAGGCTCACTTTCTCTAATGGATGCTGGTGTCCCAATAATTGCCCCAGTGGCCGGAATAAGTATCGGTCTGGTAAAAGAAAATAATGAGTATGCCCTGCTCACGGATATTACTGGGTTAGAGGATAATTATGGTGATATGGACTTTAAGGTGGCTGGAACTAAAAATGGTATTTGCGGGATTCAATTAGACATTAAAATAGCCGGGATAAGTAGAGAAATTATTGCCGCTACCTTAGAGGCGGCTAAACAGGCCAGACTCTATATCTTAGCCGAGATGGAAAAAACCATTTCTCAGCCAGCAGAAATTTCTGAATATGCACCTAAAATTATTACCCTGACTATCCCCACCGACAAAATCAGGGATGTCATCGGACAGGGAGGAAAGGTAATCAAGAATATCATCGCTACTACCGGGGCCAAGGTTAATGTTGATGACGATGGCACAGTTACTATTGCCGGGCCAGACAAAGAATCTACCGAACAGGCATTGGATATGATTGAATACATAATTGCTGATGCCGAGGTAGGTAAAACTTATCAAGGCAAGGTTATGAGAATAACGAGTTTTGGCGCATTTGTAGAAATATTGCCCGGTAAAGAAGGATTAGTCCATATTTCTCAATTGGCTGATTATCATGTTAAAAATGTAGAAGATGTAGTCCGAGAGGGTGACGAAATATTGGTCAAGGTGATTGGTATCGATGAACACAATAGAATAAGTTTAAGTAAAAAGGCAGTCAGAACATAGGTAGATAGGCTATAGGTAAATAGGCGGGAGGTAGAAATCAGGATTAATAATCTACAGTCTACAGCCTAAACAACCTAAAAGGTTATATATGTATCACAAAGAAATATTTCCAAATGGAATAAAGGTAGTCATTGAAGAGATACCTTCAGTCCACTCGGTATCCATAGGTGTGTGGGTAAGTGTCGGTTCAAAGGATGAGCAGGTAAAAGAAAATGGAATCTCTCATTTTCTGGAACACATGATTTTCAAAGGCACAAAGTCAAAAACGGCCCTAGCGATTGCTCAAATAATGGATTCTATTGGTGGACATGTTGACGCCGCTACCGGTCGCGAACATACCTGTTATTATGCAAAGGTAATGGATAAACACCTTCCGATAACTATAGAATTATTATCAGATATATTCTTTAATTCTGTATTTAACCCCATTGAAATAGAAAAGGAAAAACAGGTAATAGTAGAAGAGATAAAGATGTATGAGGATACCCCGGATGAGTTGATTCATGACCTGTTTGCTCAAACCATCTGGAAGAATCACCCATTAGGACAACCAGTCTGGGGCAACTTAAATGTAATTAAAGAGATCACCCAGGATAAACTAATCAATTTTTGGAATACCCATTATACGCCTGGTGAAATTGTCATTTCTGTGGCCGGACATGTTCAAAAGAATGAGGTTATAGACCAATTGTTTAAGTTTTTTAGTAAGCATAGCGGTAGTAATTGGCGGACAGAAGAGACGGTGCCAGTATTTAATTCTAACTCGATTTCCCAGTTTCGCAAATTGAAACAAATACATCTGTGTCTTGGCACCCCCGGGCTTTCATCTATAGATGAAAACAGATACATAGTAAGGATTTTGACGACTATTTTAGGTGTAGGAATGAGTTCGAGGCTATTTCAAAAGATTCGTGAAGAAAATGCTCTTGCTTATAATGTTCATGCCTATCCATTATCTTATAAAAATACCGGGGCTGTAGTTGTCTATGCCGGCGTAAGTCCTAAAAATTATAAAAAAACAACCCGGATAATATTAGATGAGTTCAATGCCCTCAAGACCGAATTAGTCAATGAACAAGAATTGCTTAATGCTAAAGAAAAATTTAAAAGTGCCCTCTGGTTAAATTCAGAAGATACAGTTTATCGGATGAGCAGATTAGCCGAACAGGAGATTTATTTCAATAAATTTTTTAGTATTGAGGAGACATTGGAATTGATTGACAAAGTCAAGCCAGATGATATAAAAAGATTAGCTCAGGAGTTATTTAAAAATGAATCTTTATGTCTGACGACTATTGGACCTTTGCATCAAAAGGAAGGGAAAATAGAGGGGATTAGGTGAGCGGTTACCAGTAATCGATTATCGGTTGTAACTCTTTATCTGAATTACCGATAACTGATTACCGATTACCAGACCTGTCTTCTTAACCCAAGTTTACCATCAAATATAGATAAGTTTAGTAATTCCAAGTATTCAAAAAATTTTATGGGTACTAGGGATTTTAAATCTTAGTTTGTTTTGTCTTGAGTGGACAATGATTCAACCCAAGAGCATTATAGATTGCTTTGTGAAATGGTTCAGGGTCGGAACACTTT
>SBAY01000053.1 GCA_005239945.1 Nitrospira sp. | reverse complement strand
TGTATTACCGAAGAGCCGTGTGAGGGAAAACCTCAAGCACGGTTCTGTGAGGGGCATTAAGCAATTAAAAGGAGGTTGTTGAATATGTCTACTCGACAGTTGTGTTCTTCCTAAAATCATAATAGGTTGAGCACGAACCTCTGAAACACCTAATGTTCGAACAAAGTAAAATGTTTCTTCAAACTCTGAACAATTAAAAAAAGTAGGGGTAAATGCTATTGAGATGTCTTTTACGCCAACTTCCCGAAAATACGATATAGCCCTAACAGCAAGTTCAAAAGAGCCAGTATATTGCCTTAATCTTTCATGCGTCTCTGCTTTCGCTCCATCTAAACTAATTTGAACATTATTTACACCACTTTCAAAAAGTTCTTTGGCAATTTTGCCAGTCACAAGAGAACCATTAGTAACAAGAGAAACCATGCTGTCAACCTCCGACAATATTCTGGCGCTTTTACATAATACATCTTTCCTCAAAAGTGGTTCTCCACCACAAAAACAAAAATTAAAGGGCTTCATCTTTACTACATCTTTAATGAATTTCAATACCTCATTATCTTTTAACTCTTCCTTAATAATGTAATTTTCTCCACTGCGATTGAAACAGTGTAGACAGCGGAAATTGCATTTATTAGTCAAATCAAAAGCCCATTGATGTGGTCCCCTCAATATTCGGGCATGTTTGAGAGGAATGTTGGATGTTTTAGATAGTTGAAACTCTGCCATTTTATATACCCCCTTTAGATTTTAATTTCTCATTCAAAATACGAATAAAATTATCTTCATCTTTTGGCGTGATACCATATCGTTTTTTATCTGTTTCAATTAAAAGAACTTTCTTGTAGCTTGTAGCATAGGTTATAATTCTACCGTATTTTGAAAAATAGTTAGTCCCCAGTAAATACTTAGGAGTTCTGAAGGATCCAATTGGAGAATCGCCTAAATCAGCAATTTTACTCATCTTCTTTATTTTCTCATATTGAACCTTTGATTTTAATGGACCACACTTCAAAATAAGCTCTTTTTCTTGGAATTCATAGGACATGGTTTTATATATTAGTAGGGGAAAAACTAAAGAACCTATTATGATTATATAAAATATCCCTATAGTAATTGTGGAAAAGATACTTATATCCTCTTTGCGAATAAAACTATACATAATGATGGAAAAAATAATAGAAAGAAAAACAATAATTCCTCCCACAATATAATAAGTAGAATTTGAAAAATATGGTTTAAAGACATCCATCTAATTTCCCTTCCCTTCTCTCTGCATTATAGTAAAAGATAAACCAACAGAAGCGTCCCATCTACCAGTCTCATAGTTATTAAGGAGATAAATTCTGCATTCACTATAGGGTCTTGGCTGATATGCTATACCATATTGAAGTATATAGTTCTCTCTTTCCTTCCCGATATTGAGTCCTAAATCAGAAAAAAAAGAAAATTGCTCATTTATTAGAAAGAAAATATCTCCTCCCAGTTTGGCTGTCCATAAGGTATAGACCTTTTTTTTTATCTTCTTTTCTCCATAAAGGCTGTGCGAAGGAGAGTTTTATGGACGAAACTATTGGGTCATATGTTTTTGTTATAGCTATACCTGGTTCGATAGTAAAAACCCTTTTTTCTTTTTCAAGGTCTTTATATTGCAGATTCCCAGAAATTTTGTTAAGTGTAGGAAATTGAATAACGAGGGGAAATTCTATCCAGTTATCCTTCCATTTGAAACGGTAGCTCGGAATAAAACCTATATTTCCAATAGCAAATATGTGCTCCTTCTTTTTTTCCTGCACTTCGTGGATATGTGAATATTCAAAAGGGATAATATTTGTAAAAGACCAATTATTACTATAAATATACTCCATGCTAAAAGTAGGTTTAATAGACCTCATTTTTTCGATTTCACCTATGTTGCTTGAATAAGCAAAATCCATTGAACCTAACCAGCCGCTTTCCCTATCCAGTTTAATAAGAGATATCGGTTGCTGAGCAAATACTGAAGAAAAAATGTTAAAACCCAGTAAAAGACTTATTGAACCTGTTAGGATGATTTTGATAAAAGTAAATCTTTGAAACATATCTTGTAGTCCTCTCCTTCTCTTTTTTAATACCGTCAGACACTTTTTCTAATATCCCCTTTGAACTTTCTTCTTTAGGGGGGCTAATTATTAAGGCATATCCACTCCATTTTGATAAAAAATCATCTATTGATATAACTATATGCCCAAAGGCAGTGTCATTTAAAATTAAATAATCCTCAATCATTCCAATAAGCAAGGTAAAATGAAGTAGTTTTTTATCTTTAACAACAGACATGGTATGCACAATTACAGGAAGATCCACTGTTGTAAGCATTTTCATGAGTCCGTCAAAATTCATTTTATATCCATACGCCTCAAATCCCTTACTAATGGCAAATTTCTTCATATCTAAGAAAGAAATGCCTCTCTTTTCTTCGATCATCTTTTTAAAAAATTCATCTGTAATATCTTTTTCTTTTATAGGAATATCATAATAATATGTAAAAAGTGTAGCAAGAACGGCTACTCCACATGAAAATTCAGATGTTTGTTGGTCAATATTTAAAAACTTGAGTTCCCAATATGAACGAATCTTTTTATCCTTTACCTCTTGCGCTATACCTTGTCTACTTGAGAATAAAAAGAGATACACGATTATAAAGATTATTGCTATACTGAAAACTTTACTCCTTTCTTTCATAGAGTACTTCATCCCCTTTTTGTAAAGATTTTCCCCATTTCATTATTACCTTATCTCCAATTTTAAGAAAGACAGAAAATAGGAGCACACAAAAAATAATTAGTGTTAAAATCCCAGCAATCTCTCCTGGAATTTTCTGAAGCTGATATAGAAGGGCAGGGAAATTTATAAGAGAATGGAGCAACACCATTAAAAGAAAAAATATTATTGGTTTTTTTAATAATATGCCGTAGGTAACACCAGCCGTTAAAAATCCATGAATAAATACAGTGAATAATCTTTCTCCTCCAAAACCAGATAATAACAACAATAGATTTTTTAGACCAGAGTTGTATTCACATAACTCCATACTAAATGAATATCCGAGATACCATGCCTCACCTATTCCAAAGCCAACACCTAATAAAAGACCCAGGTAATAAATACTCACATTATCTAAAGAGACTTTCCTTATTATTATCAATAAAAGAGGTACTATCTTTATGACCTCTTCAGCTAAAGCACCAACAATAAGGCCAATAAGGTGAAACCACATAGGCCATTGAGTAGGCTCCTCACTCATATTGAAAATTCTATCCAATTGAGAAAAGATAGGTGCTTTAATAAAAAGATTTACTATGGCGCTTAAAGGTAAAGAAAGTAAGAGACAGAAGTGAAAATATCCCACTCCTTTTATCCTACTATGTTGCCAACTAAAAAAGATTAAAAGAGAGGCAACCATTACTATCAGAGCGCAAATATAATAATTCATTTCTTTCCTCTTACCGTGTTAAGATAGAATTAGACATTCTTTTGAAGGCGCTGTTTTCATTTTTCATTAATTCCTGGGGGTTTCCTACCTCAATAATCTCTCCGTTTTTCATTACTGCAATCTTATCTGCTATTATAACTGTAGAAAGTCGGTGAGCAATAAGAATAATTGTACTAACTTCTTTCAATCTTAATAAAGATTCTCTTATCTTTTCCTCTGTTTCTACATCCACAAAAGATGTAGGTTCATCCAGGATAAAAACCTTTGGAGAAAGCAAGAAAGCACGGGCAAGGGCAATCCTTTGTGCCTCGCCGACAGAGAGATTCATTCCATCCACACCAACTATAGTTTGGTATCCATAAGGCAATCTATCAATAAAATCTATTCCTGCCTTTTTTGTTGCTATCAAAATCTGCTTTTTATCCACATCTTCCGAACCATAACAGATATTTTCCCATATAGTCCCGTTAAAAACATAGTCATTTTGAAGGGTCAAAAGAACAGATTTTCGTAGGGATGATAAAGAAATATCCCTTGTATCTTTTCCATCAAGAAATATTCTTCCTTCCTGAGGGTCATAAAAACGCACTAGCAAGTGGCATAATGTAGACTTACCTGCACCGCTATGTCCTACTAATGCAAAAATATTTTGGGGGGAAATTTCTAAATTTATATTCTTTAAGACCTTATGCTCATTATAACTAAAAGAGCAATCTTCTATTACAATTCTACCGTCAGAAGGGACAAATGGTATCGCCTCTTTTGATTCTACAGGGAGAGGCTTAATTTCCAAATACTCTAATAATCTTGTAAGACTTGCTCGAATATTTTGAAAAGACAAAATAAAATTTGTCAAATTAGAGATTGGCTGGTAAAGGATATTTGTAAATAAGAGGAAAGCCATTAGTGTTCCAAGCGAAATATTTCCTTTAATTACTTGAGTTCCTCCGTACCAAAGAATTCCAAGCGACCATAAATTATTTACTACAAGCACCACAGTTCCTGAATATTGGTTGAACATAAAAGATTTAATTGATATTTTAACAAATTCCCTCAGCTTATCAAGAAATTTTTCCTCTTCTTTTTTCTCAGTCGCTAATGAACGGATAAGCTCAATTTTAGAGAAATGGTCTACTGTGTATCCTGTGAGATCCTGGTCTTTTTCTTTGATAAGAAAAGAGTAGCGCAAGAGAGGTTTTCTAAATTTCACAATTATTAGAATTTGCAAAGCAAGGATTAAAAAAACAAATAAGGCGAGATTCCTATGCCAAAGAACCATAAAAACACCACTTGCCAGAAGAATTAGATTGATAGGTATGGTTCCTAAAACCTGTCCCCATGAACCGCTTACTACTTCTGTATCGGATAATATGCGATATGAAAGTTCGCCTCTTGGAGTGCTGCCAAAAAATTTCATAGGGGCAAATTGAATACTTCTAAAAACATCCACTATTAACTTAATCCCATTTTTTGCAAAGGTCGTAAATAAAATATAATTTGACGAAAGTGAAGTAATAAGGAGAAATGCAAGAACCACTATAGATATTAAAAAAGCATATTGAAAGAGTTGATAATTTCCCCCTAAAATTATATCATCAATTATAAATTTTGTAAGAAATGGTGTAATAAGTGTACATAACTGAGCAATTATTCCTAACACTAACCCTAATAAAATATATAATCCTTTTTCTTTGTTGTATTTTAAAAGGAAAACAAAATATTTTCTTACATCTTTAAGCATAAAATTTTTCCTTTTCTATAATTTTTATTGGAGAAGTGAGTTGGTGATATAGAAAATACTTATCATATTTTAGCACAGCCTCTATCTATATATTCCCCCTCACTTCTCCAAATACATCTTAACTCACTGAATTTTCTACCTGGTCCTAGTCCTAGTCCTAGTAGCAACTCTACTAACAACTGTGATTGGCAGGGCAATCCTTACCGCTGCAACAGTATGCGCAACAGCAGCAGCAATAGCAGCAACAACAACAGCAAGAACAACAGGGACTGCCAACACAATCCCCTCACCTTGTACTTCTCCCATCTCATAATCACCTAAAAGCTCAATTGTTGGAGTTTCGTATCCCATCTTTCTCACCTCCTTTCATTTTAGCGTTTTTCCCCTTACCTGTCAACTAATTTTTAATAAAAACAGGTAAAGATTCTTCTACCTTACTTTTTATAAGCAAGGTAAATCGACCTTTTATATTATAATAACATATCTTTCTTATTTTGTCAAGCAAAAAATAACATATACGGGCTTTTTATTTTATATATTTTTTGATATTATACTGAATGTAGGAGGAAAATTACTTTGAAGAATAAATTTTTGATTAAATTAGGAGATAGGATACGAAATATACGAAGTGCAGAAGGATTAACTCAAGAAATATTGGCAGAAAAGTCTAATTTAACACCTAAATATATTGGGCAAATAGAAAGGGCAGAGGTAAATCCTACTATTGGAAGTCTCAAGAAGATTGCTTATGGTTTTGGAATAAGTCTTTCTAATCTTTTTTCTTTTCCAACTTCAGGTATACCTGTTACTAAAAAAGAGCTTTTAGTTGCAAAATTTATTGGATTTATTCAAGAAACTAAAGAAGAAAGGGTTGAAATAATTGACGAAATTATAGAAGATATTTTTAAGTGGATGAAGAAGATGAAGGATAATTAAGAATTATTCTTTTTGGGTCACTTTTCGTTATCGTCTACAAACCACAAAGTTCACGAAGATAAATAATATAAATCTCTTCCATCTTTTATTCTTTGTGTACTTTGTGTCTCCTTTGAGAGCTTTGTGGTTCAATTAGTATCGCACCAAAATTCACGAAACTCCAGATAAACGATTACAAATTCCCTAATAACTTTTTTCCAATGTAGGGAATTCGCCCTGTCGGACATCAGCAGTATATTTATTTACGGCCTCGGTAATAATAGATTTTAAATCCAGATATGAACGCACAAATTTAGGTCTTATTCCCTCATAAAGCTCTAAAACATCATGGATAACCAATACCTGGCCATCACAATAAGGACCTGCTCCAATACCAATCGTTGGGATATCAATTGTTTGGGTAATCTCTTGAGCTAATTCAGAAGGGATACATTCTAAAACTAAGGCAAAGATACCTACTTCCTCTTTACTTAAATTTTTCTTGACATCTTTGTTGAAACCATTTATTTATAATATAATCTTGTAAGCGTTCAGGTAGTGTAAGAAAAGGAGATGTGGAGATTGGGGAGATAAGGGATAAGTTCATTTCAAATTTCAAATTGCAAATTTACAATTTACAATTTACAATTTGCAATTTAAAATGAATAATCTCCCATATCCCCTATATCTCCTTATCCCCCTTTTTACACTCCTAATGCATAAGCTGAACGGTTACATTATCTTTTTCTCCATCTGAAAGCTTCCGGCTGATAGTTGACTACTTACTAAAAATTAAAAAATTTACTCGTAGTCTCAGCTATAATTTTTGCTACCTCTTCTTGAGGGAGATTTTTTAGATTTGATATCTTTTCTAAGGCATATTTTAGATTAGCAGGTTCATTTCTTTCACCTCGAACTGGAGAAAGGACAGGGGAATCAGTTTCAAGCATTAGGGATTCTATTTTTAGAAATTCGACTAACTTTTGCTTCTGGATTGAATGGACGACTGTTGTGGGAATAGTGAAATAAAAACCTGCTTCTTCCCCCTTTTTTGCCCAGCCACATTTCCCATCGAAGGCATGCATCAATACCTTTTGCGGTGGGTTAGCCAGCAATATCTCCAGGGCATATTTACCGGCACTACGGGAATGGACAATAAGTGGCAAGTTTAATTCCTTTGCCAGAATAATCCATTCCTTAAAAAGTCTTCTCTGTATCTCCCTTTGTTCTCCCTCTACCCTATAATAATCTAACCCAACCTCTCCAATCCCGACTATTTTATCCCTATTCTTCTTTATGAACTCCCTGATTTTCTTTATTTCGCCTTCATCAAAAAGAAGAGGACTACATCCTACCGTAAGATAAATATAATCCTTATATGCCTGAACAATCCTGCAAGCCTGCTCAATTTCCTCTAAATCCCCACTGGAAATAATAAGCTTTTCTACACCGGCAGCCTTTGCCCGTTGTATAACCCTGTCTAAATCCTGATTAAACTCCTTATCCTGGAGATGACAATGGACATCTATCATCATTTTCCTTCACCAAACAGAATTTTAATGAGTTTTAATGCCTCTTCTCTATTCCTTTCTATTTCTTCAATACTTAATTCTTCCTCTGTCAGGCTGGGATATGTTGTGTAAAATAATAACCTGATATACGTTCACATAATGGATAGAATGAGGCAATCCCTGGGTTATACTTTACTACCTCATCTAATAACACATCCAATTCGTGAATCTTTTTCAATTTCCAACCTTTTTGAAGGAGAAATGCCTTAAGGTATTTCTCAAGTGATTGTTGAAAAAATAACCTGCGGCCTCTGTATCTTCATCATTTAACATTAGCTTCACTCTATGTCAATCTTTTTCAGCCATTTTAATCCAATCAGGTGGATATAACGAATCTCCACTCATAAAGTTACTCCTTTTTCTAATATCTCTTTTATAAATTGGTCTCCAACATTAATCCTTTTTTTAAGTTCCTGCTGAGTAAAAATAATACGAGTAACAGGAAGTCCTTTACGCAAATCTCTAATAAGGGCTCTAACATGTTATTCTTTGTGTACTTTGTGTCTTCTTTGAGAACTTTGTGGTTCAATTAGTATCGCACCAAAATTCACGAAACTCCAGCTAAACGATTACAAATCCTCTAATAACTTTCTTCCAATGTAGGGAATTCGCCCTGTCGGACATCAGCAGTATATTTATTTACGGCCTCTGTAATCATGGATTTCAAATCAAGATATGGTCGCACAAACCTTGGTCTTATTTCCTCATAAAGTCCTAAAACATCATGGATAACCAATACCTGGCCATCACAATAAGGACCTGCCCCAATACCAATCGTTGGGATATCAATTGTTTGGGTAATCTCTTGAGCTAATTCATAAGGGATACATTCTAAAACTAAGGCAAAGATACCTACCTCCTCTAAAATTTTAGCATCTTTGATTAATTCTTTAGCCGACGGTGGAGTCTCACCTTGAATTTTATAGCCGCCCATTTGATGAATAGATTGAGGCGTCAGTCCAAGATGTCCCATCACTGGAATATCCGCATGAATCATAGAGAGAATAGTTTTGGCAATATGTTCACCACCTTCTACCTTGACTGCCTGAGCACCTGCCTCTTTAATCAACCTACCGGCATTATAGACCGCATCCTTTAAATCAACCTTATAAGACAAAAAGGGCATATCGGCTACGACTAAGGCATTTGTAGTTCCCCTGGCAACGGCTTTAGTAAAGGTAACCATCTCATCCATAGTTACAGGCAGGGTATTCTCATTACCTAACATCACCATACTCAACGAATCCCCTACTAAAAGAATGTCTACGCCACAATTATCCAAAATCCTTGCCATGGAATAATCATAAGCGGTAAGCATAGTTATCTTCTGGCTTGCCTTTTTCATCTCTTGTAATTTGGTCGTCGTTACCTTTGACGGTTTTTTAGGACAGCATAACATTTTAATCCAACACCTCCTTGTATAATTAAAAATTAAAAATTAAAAATTATGAATTAAAAATTAAGAATCAAGAATTGTTTTCCTCAATTTTTAATTTTTAATTCATAATTTTTAATTACTTTAATGTAACTTTACCCTTATCCTCTAATTCATTTAATAATTCCTGGATTGTTTTGTTCAATACAGGATGTTTGATATTTGGGGCTATTTGGGCTAAGGGGATGAGCACAAATGCCCGTGTGTGCATCAATTTATGTGGAATCTGTAAATCAGGTAACTCTAAAATAATATCATCATAAAGTATTATATCTATATCAATTGTTCTCGGTCCCCATTTTCGTTCGAGTTTCTTACCTAATTCAGTCTCTATCCCTTGCAAAACAGCTAATAATTCTTGTGGCAAAATGGTGGTTTCTATTTCTATGGCCAAATTTAAAAACCAACCTTGCTCCCTAAACCCTACCGGTTCTGTTTCGTAAATTGGTGAAATTTTATTAACCTTTACCAATGGCTGATTACGGATTAGTTTTATTGCCTTTTCAATGTTTTTCTGCCTATCCCCTAAATTTGACCCGAGGGAAATATAAACCTTACTCATTCAGAAATTCTCCAGGTTTTATAATGTTTGTGAATAAGAGTAATTTTAAAGGAAGGGGAAATTGAGGGGAAAAACCTTTTGAGAAAGGTTTTTCCCCTCAAACTCCCCTTTTCCAAAACTTTTTAATCACAAGGGTATGAATTTTAGTTACCCATTTCTTGGGTAACTAAAATCCATACCCTTGTGATTAAAAAGTTTTTGGGAAGAGAGGGGTTTAAGGGGAGAGAAACCCTTTTTTCAAAAAGGGTTTCTC
>SBAY01000059.1 GCA_005239945.1 Nitrospira sp. | reverse complement strand
CTATAACTTAATTATAGCCAGGGACACCCATAAAAGTCAAGAGAAATATTGATAATGGTGTTGGTTTGGTCGCGTCGGCTGGTGGAAGATGGGATGGGGCGGAGCGACATCCCATCTTCCACCAGCCATAACATTACACAGTTATCTAGATTACTCAATTATAAACATCAATATAACATATTATACGAGGAGGTTGAGTAATTAAAAATTATGAATTAAAAATTAAAAATTGAGGAAAGAGAAAAAGAATTTATGATTTTTAATTCATAATTTTTAATTATACGAGGAGGTAATACAAAAATACCACAGATAGAAATTTCCCCCAATTTGTTTGTAAGATTAACTTATTTAGAAAATGAGAGAGGTAAGATTAAACAATATATAAGAGTTAAAATAGCTGGAAAAGACTAAAAACAGCAGAACCTGCATTGAATATTGGTAGTTACAGAGATTTTATCTCGAGGTCTTATTATGCCTTTTTGGATGCCGCCACTACCTGTCTTGTTACTAAAGATTTGGTTCCATAATCCCACGCAGGTGCAATTACCTTGTTTGGTTTGCATTTTATTAAAACAGGGATAGTAAAATCAAAATATGGACGTTGGTTTAATAAGGTTGAACGGGACAGATTAGCCGCTGATTATGAACATACAAAAGAATTTACCAGAGAAGAGGCAGAAGAAGCACTAAATGAAGCGAAAGAATTTGTATCCGTTATCCAAAATATATTGATGGAGTTAGGTGATAATGAATAGTGTTGCGGTTTGCCCTCCAACAAAGTGTAAAAAGTGGGGTAAATAATTATGAATGCTATCTGGTGCAATGGGGTAGTAAAAATAAGGTGGAGTAAAATAGTTTTCGCTGTGCTTATGCTTATGGGACTGATGATTAACTCATTCCAGGTATTAGCTCAGCCAGAGACACTCTGGGAAAAGACTTATAGCGGAACTGACTATGATTCTGGCAACTCAGTGTAACAGACAACAGATGGCGGCTATATCATCGCAGGAGATACCTTCTGAAAGATATGACAAGGTTATCTCATGAAATGGGAAGTTTGAAAGATGTGAGGGAGAGATGGGATGAAACTGGATTAAATACCTAGGAATTACGGAGTTTGCTAAAATTTGTATTGACAAATAAGATGATTTGTGGTAATCTAAAGGCCAGAGGTGATAAAAATGGAAATGGTTGCTCTTGATGTTCACATACCCAAAGATTCTTACTTTAGTATGAAATTAATGGGGTTTTCAACCAAAGAAAAAATAGCCCAGGAAATAAAAGAAGCTACAGCTATAGTTTTTTTCAAAAAGAAAATTTTCTCTCTTGGAAAAGCTGCTCAGCTTGCTGGTATGTGTCAGGCTGATTTTAGAGAGCTATTGCGCAGGAATGGTATACCCTCATTTGAATATACTGAGGAACATTGGGAACAGGATAAAAAATCAATAGATAAATATATGGAGGCTTTGAAATAGTGAAAGTTGTATCCAATGCGTCGCCTCTTATTGGCTTGAGTATGATTAACCACTTTGACCTTCTAAAAAAACTCTTCAATAAAGTCTATATTCCAGAAGCTGTCTATAATGAGATGATACTAAATGGAAAAGATAAACCGGGCTCCCGAGAAACCGAAAAGGCCATTGTAGATACCTGGTTAGAAAAGGTTACGGTGAAGGATAGATTGGCAGTTCTTGGTATGCTAAGTAGTTTGGACGAAGGAGAGGCTGAAGCTATAGTTCTGACCAAAGAGCTTAATGCTGATTATGTTCTGCTCGATGAAGAAAAGGGAAGAGAAATGGCTAATTCAGTAGGGCTTAATATCATAGGAACGATAGGTATCCTTTCTCTTGCTAAAAAACGAGGGTTTTCGATAGAGTTACAGGCTGATTTAGATGAGTTGAAAAGTAATGATTTTAGAATTAGCAAGAAACTTTATGAAGAGGTGATAAGAGAAAGTGAGAAATTGCCAAAAATTTGAGAAGAGTTGTCTATGAATATACCCTTTTATCCTTAGATAAGTTGGTTTTGTAACTGGCTTTTTGTCTTTTTATCATAATCTTGCTCCTCTTTCGGAAGAGGAGGTAAATTCGTTTTTCTAAAATTAGGAGATGATGGGTTAAAATTAGATGTAAATATTTAGTCATCAAGCCAATCCTGTTCATCTTGTTAATCCTGTCAAATTAAAATAGGGGATGTGTCCTTATCTTCTAATCGGAGTTTAGGCTTTAGCCTTTCATACCTATAAAATTCTAAAGAATTAATTCCAACAAAGCAAAAGTAAGGTGAATAATTATGAAGACTATTCTTGTCAAAGGGGTAGAAGGGGTAGTGAACCTCGTTAAATGCTTGCTGTCTAATGGGGTAGTAAAAGTAAGGTGGAGTAAAATGGTTTTCGCTGTGCTTATGGGACTGACGATTAACTCACTCCATGTATTAGCTCAGCCAGAGACACTGTGCAGAGGAATTCGGGAGACAAAATACTAAATTTTGGAACAAAAGAATAATTTAGTATTATGTCCCCGGAATTGGACAGTCTCGGCAACGGATATTTATGTGCCAGGAAGCTATACCACCATTTAATCCGATTACTGAATTTTAGATAAAAAAAGTTGTTGACAAATTCAAGGTGAGTGTGTATTATAGAAAGAGATAAGAATTAAAAGTGGGAAGGTGAATAAAAATGTCAGAGGCATTGCGATATTTAAATAATGCAAAAGAAATACTAAAGTCTATACCGATAGAGGATAATATTTATACAGATGTTAAGCCGGTAAGAGAGGCATTTGGAACAGCATACCTGGCTATTTTAGAGGCAATAAATGAATATCTTATGACTAAAAAAGGTTTAACT
>SBAY01000339.1 GCA_005239945.1 Nitrospira sp. | reverse complement strand
TTAGGAACCGCACTCATTATTGCTCCTGCCGTTTTTTCCTCAAGTTGCAATCTAATCAGGTTAGACTTGAATAACAAAAATAGAAATTCGGGTGAGATAGATTTAGCTCTTATCACGAAAAATCCTGTGCTTGCTACTGCCCCATCAAATTCTTCGGGAACTAATCCAACATTATCAAGAGAACCTAAAAGAGAAGATATCAATACATCACCCTTTTTAACAAGCATTCTTGCTCTACTTGGTGCATTATGACCTTTTATTTGATTAACTTCTTCTATTTCACCAGTTGAAGAATTTATATTGGCGAGTTCAATATAATTAAACGGTTTTGTGGGTTCATCCGAAGGATTTATCTTTTTATTGGAAATTGTAACGGCATCTTTTAGCTTTTTTACATTGTAACCCAATTTGATAATAAATCTTTTCACTCGCTTATATTTTGGTTGGTAATGTTCAGCGTCAAAACGCAGAGTCTGTTCAATCTCATCAAACCTTGATTCAAAGACCTTTTCTTCTTTCAATTCAAGTTTTTCTATCCCTAAAATTTTATTTAACAGCTCTTGTGCCTGTTTGTATTCCTCATCTGCGGATTTTCGCTTCTCGTATGCTTCCTTTACAAGTGATTCTATTTTTTGCTGGAAGGAGGGCGGCGGAATTGGGATTTTTATACTTCTAATGTAGGGAACAGTAATTGTAGGTTGCCCTGTTCCTGCTATAATACTTTTAATTTGTGATTTACCTATTTTGGTTAGTAAATACAGGACAATATAAGCAGATAATTCCTTTTCCTTTGGACGAAGTATAATCACGTTAGGACTAATGTTGCCTCCATCGTCTTTTCCCCAATATAGCCCAAGTCTTCCAATCGTGGAGCCCCTAACAGCCATTACAATATCACCATTTTTTAACACAGTCTTCTTTAGTTTTTTATGGTTATCCGGAGAGATAAAAACGGTTCTATCATCACCAAGGAATGGACAATGTAAGTCGTCAACTCTATAATATGGTATTCCTTTTTGCACATAATCATATCCATAACCCATAGGGTCTCGCACAATTTTTAATAACAAATCACCAATGGTAACCGATTTTTTAAGTAATTTTTCATCACAATATTCAGGTGTGAGCAAATAAAACTCAGCGTCAAATCTTAATCTCTCTATTGCCTGATTATATCTTACTTCCGAAATAATCATTTTTCTTTCTCCAGCATTTTTGGTATTGATTTAAGTTTAAGTCGCAATTCTTTCTCTGAGGGCAAAGCCAATTTATATTTTGAAGCAAACACCTTGTTGCTCAAACCTCCCAAGACATATTTGGCGAAGATGTCATCTTTTTTGGCACAGAGAATAAGACCTATTGGGTCATTCTCTCCTTCTGCTTTCTAGTTAGCTTTGATATAGTTCAAATAGAAGTTCATTTGCCCAATGTCTGCGTGGTCAAGTTCATCTGTTTTCAAATCTATCAGAACAAGACATTTAAGCAGTCGGTTATAAAAGACAAGGTCAATGTAATAATGACGGTTAGCGATTGTAATTCTCTTTTGTCTTGCAACAAACGCAAAACCTCTGCCGAGTTCTAATAAAAAATACTGCAGTTTATCAATCAGGGCTTGTTCTAATTGTGTTTCAGTATAAGTCGTTTCCTCCTTAAGATTGAGAAATTCCAGAATATAAGGGTCTTTAATGGCATCTTCTGGTTTTTCTATTACTTGCCCATTTTTTGCCATTTTCATTACCGCCTTAGTATCTTTGCTTAAAGCAAGCCGTTCAAAAAGCATTGAGTTAATTTGTCTTTTTAATTCCCTTACTGACCAGTGATTCTGAATTGCCTCCTGTTCATAGAAAGAACGGGCAAGGGGTTCTTCTACTTTTAATAATTCACAATAGTGTGACCATGATAACATCGGTTCAAATTTAGCAGACAATTTCTGCGGAATTGGAGATTTACGAGACAATGTCTCAGATTTTTGTTCTTCTAAAGATTCGTCAGACAGTGTCTGACGAATTGCAGATTTCCAAGACACTGTCTTGGATTTTTGATAGGTAATATAAAATTTCCTCATCAACCTTAGGTTTTCAGCTGAAAAACCCTTTCCAAATTTATCAGTCAAATCTGCCGAAAGTCTTTTGAGCAACTCTTCACCATATTCCGCTCGTATTTTCCCTTTCTGTTCAAATTCAACTACTTCTCTGCCAATTTCCCAGTATGCTAAAACTTGTGCCTTGTTTATTTCTCTGACTACCTTTGTTCTTGCTTCCCTTAAGATATCATCAATCCTATCTATAAGATTGTTGTAGTTTTTTGTAGTTATTTCTTTATTTTTCATTTCGCTAATCCCCTAAAAGTCCAATGAATATTTTTTCTTGAACTCACTAAATGCCTTTATAATGTTAGGAATATCTGTATCTATAATTGGCTCGCCATTTTCATCTTTTATAATCTCGCCCCGCTCATCTTTCTTGAACATAACCTTGGGTATCTTTGAATTTAGGTCATATCCAATCTTTTCAACTACTGCCATAAAAATTGGGTAATTTACTTTCTTTAACTTGTTCAATTCTTCTTCATTAAATTTCTGTAAAAATAAAACGCTTGTCTTTGGGTTCACTCCAGCATGCATAAATGTTCCAACAGGCATTGAAACAACTGCCAAAATCCTTGCCTCCTGCTGGATAAATTCTCTAACATAACCTAAAGATGAATTGTTAAGATTACCGTCTGGTAAAACAATTGCCATCCGACCGCCATCTTTAAGAAGTTGCAGGCATCTTTCAATAAACAAAATATCTGGAACCTGTCCGTTTTGAAGTATATCAGTTTTTATCCATTTCCCAGTGGTTTTGTCTTGTTTCCATTTATAGCCAAGCTCAAACTGCCTTAAAATTCTTTTATCTGTCACTTTACCCTTACTCCCAAATGGAGGATTGGTCATAAGAACATCAAACCAATTTGGATAAGGTCTTAAAGAACGGGGAACGCCTGATTTTGTGGAGATGTCCTCTAATTCTTCAAGTGGTAGAAGACTATTAGCACAGAATATGCCTGTATGTCCGTCGTCATATAGAATCATATGCATCTTGGCAACTTTTGATAGGTCAGGATTAACATCTATACCCGCTATATGGGCGTGAGCATATTCTTTTAGAAATTCGTTTGCTTTGAATTCCTCATCGGATCTTTCCTTAATAAATTTTTTCTTAACAAAGTTCATCCCACTAACTAAAAAACCAGCAGAACCACAGGTGGGGTCTATAAATTTCTCATTATCTTTTGGGTCAAGCATTTCAACAGCTAATTCTACTATGGGATGTGGAGTAAAGAATTCTCCTCTCTCTCCTCTTTGGTGAGCATAAACAAATGTCTGGAAGGCAGTTCCTTTAACATCTGCTTTGGTTTTTACAAGACTGTATTCTTGAAGTTGGCTTACAACAAAGGCAAGGGTAATCGGCTTTAAATTTATCCTTTCATTCTGTTCAAAGACATCACTATACCTTGACTTTACCTCCTCAAAAAGTTTTACAATTCTCTCTGTAAAAACACTTGACTTGCCCTCTTTTATTTCTTTTTCCTCTTCTGTAGTTATTCCAAATTCACATTTTGCAGAAATCCTTTTCTCATCAACCATTTTTATGAAAATAAGTTTTAAAACTTCGTTAAAAACTTTTTCTTTAAGCAAACCTTCATTGGCATAAATATAGTTATGGCAGGTTTCAAAAATGCTTCTCAATTCTGGTGCTGGCTTTAAATCTTTCTTTTCTGGTAGATGGATTGTAGTTTCGCCACATTTAGGTATTTTAAGAACTTCCCGGAAATAAGGGGCATGGTCTAATACCTCCAGATATGCAATATCCTGACCATTAAACCAGATGCCAAATTTTGCACCTTTGCAAGGAGAAAGATATGTCTTTAATTGTTCAATACCATCCGAGCGTTCTTTCCTTTTGGTTTCAATAATAATCCAGATATTTTCTTGATCCTTAGTTTTTGCATCTCTAAAAACCACTATATCAGCAGGACCAATTCTTTTACTTCCTTTTTGTATTTCAAACTCTGTTTTTATCCATTCTTTAGGGTATTCATATTCTTGAACCAATCTCATTAACATAATTTGCCTTGTTTGTTCCTCTGGCGTTAAGCGGATTAATCGGTTAGTTAAAAAATCTCTTACATACCCTTCTTTTGCTTCAAGTTCTTCTGTGGGTTTATATTCTTTTTCAGGCATAGATTTATTCCTCCTTAATAAGTCCTTCGTTGAAAAAACTAAAGTAATTGTTATCTCCAATGATTACATGGTCTAAAACTCTTATTCCGACAAGCTCACAGGCAGAGATTATCCGATTGGTTACTTCTATATCATCTTGACTTGGCTGTGGCTCACCACTTGGGTGGTTATGAATAAGTACCAATGCTGCTGAAGATTCTGCAATTGCTTCTTTTATAACTTCTCTTGGATGAACAATACTTTTGGTAAGTATCCCTTCAGATATAGTCACATCTTTGATTATTTTATTTTTTCCATCAAGCAGGACTGCCTTAAAAATTTCTTTTTTCATATCCCTTAAATAAGGGATAAAATAATCAACTATATCCTTGCTGGTTTTAACTTTGATTTTAGTTAAGCTTTTTTCTTTCAAGAATCTTTTGCCAATTTCTATGGCTGCTTTTATCTGAGCAATTTTCGCAATTCCTAACCCTTTTCTTTTAAGTTCAGAAAAACTTTTTGAGTCAATATTTCTAAATGTTCCAAACTCGTTTATCAATTCCCTTGCCATATCTACAGCACTTTTACCACTTGAGCCCACCCGTAAAAGAATTGCCAAAAGTTCTGTATCAGAGAGTTTATCAGCACCAAATTTTAAAAGTCGTTCACGAGGTCTCTCATCTTCAGGCCAGTTATAAATTGCTTTTGGATATTTCTTCTCTTTAACCATAAATTATCTTCCTTTGCCTTTTTTCTTCACAGATGACTTTATGTTCTGTGTTACTCTTTCCAAAGATTGCTCACTTACCCATTTATCAATTACCTCTTTTTTAAACCGCCACTGACCAGCAATTTTGATTGAGGGGATAAGTCCTGAGCGGGCAAGCTTATAGACGGTATGTTCGTCCATCTGTAAATATTCTGAAATTTGTTTGACCGTCATTATTTCTTTTTCGTTCATAAAGGCAATCCTTTTCTTAAAATACAATTTTTTATAAAATCTATCTATATTATACAAAAAGATACAATGATTATCAAGAGAAATTTTGATAAAAATAAAATCCTTATAGAGTGGGGGGAATAGATAAATAAATTCTGCTGATGGAATTGGTAGAGGAAAACTGTCACGCTGGAAGTGTGGCAGGAAGTAAAGGGAGCAGTACGAGAAAGTCCCGATGATTTTCAGGATGTCCGAGCCTACGACCCTTACCTTGCTTGTATTGGGTGATAGATTTCATTTTTGAATTTCAGCGGTATGGTTTGAAAGTTGTCTAACAATAGGAGCCATTTTGAACGATTTTTCAAACACATAAAAGAGGCGGATGAACGCTCGTCCGCCTCTTTTATGTGTTTGAAAAATCGTTCAAAATGGCTCCTCGGGTAGGGCTCGAACCTACAACCTAGCGGTTAACAGCCGCTCGCTCCACCATTGAGCTACCGAGGAACATAATTATTATTATAATCCCTAAATTCTTAGTTGTCAAGTAAAAAGTTACAGATACAGCACTTATAATTATAAAAATGTGTAAACATGGAGAAGCGGAGAATAGGAAGAATTGGTAATCGGGAACCAGTAATCGGTAATCAGTACAATAATTACCAGATTACCTGATCACCGATATCCGATTACCTGATTTTAATCACCTTCTCCATTTCTCCACCTTCTCCCTTCCCCCTCTCTTTTATTTCTCGTTATGAACATCTATTTCGACTCATCCAATTTAGCAAAGATCATTCTACCTGCAGTTGTCTGTAAAACTGAGGTCACATTAACCTTAACCTTCTGTCCTATAAAATCCTGGCCATTGTCAACTACAACCATTGTGCCGTCATCTAAATAACCAACTCCTTGAGTAAATTCTTTACCTTCTTTGATAATATGGACATTCATCTCTTCCCCGGGTAAAACTACAGGTTTTAATGCCTCGGATAATTCATTTATATTTAATACTTTAACCCCTTCTAATTCAGCTATCTTATTTAGATTAAAGTCATTAGTAAATATCTTTGCGCCCTGCACCTTCCCTAACTTAACTAATTTGCCATCTACTTCCTTAATTTCAGGAAAATCGGTTTCATCGATTTTAACAGGAATATCAACCATCTTTTGGATTTTATTAAGAACATCCAACCCTCTTCTACCACGGTTTCTTTTTAACCCATCAGAGGAGTCGGCAATCTTTTGCAATTCCTTTAATACAAACCGAGGTATAACCAGAGTTCCTTCTATAAAACCTGCCTCACATATATCCGCAATCCTACCATCGATAATTACACTGGTATCTAAAAGTTTATCCTTAAAAGCAATTTCCTCTTGTTTACTTTCTCTTACTTGAATTCTTCCAAAGCTAAACATGCCTAATATATCCTCTTTTTTATTTACGGCAATAACCATTCCTAAGTAGCCAAAAATCAAATATAAACAAGAATATAAATAAACTAATGGGAATTCAGGCACAGGCAAGAAGGATGAAGCTAATAAATTGGCTATTATTAATCCAATTATTAACCCTATGGCGGCAACAACAACATTTACTCCTTGAGTTCGAAGTAAGCCTATCTCTAACAAAATAATTATGACCCCAAACCCTGAGCCGACTAAGGTTCCCATTAGATATTGATTATTCAAAGAACCAATAAAATATCCTGCTGCTGTTGCCAAAAGCACAAAGAGAACCCTAACGAAAATCCGTATGTTCGATACATATTTCATCATTTTTTTTCACCTCCTTTAATATGAATGTTCAAGGGTAAGAAAGGAAAAATCTTTTATTCTTCACTTGCCCCCTCAAAATATAAAAAAGGCATAGAAGAAGTATAATTTTCTTTCTATGCCCCTAACATCTTTTATTAATAAATATTAAAACCTTACTAATATAAATAAACTACATTTTATTGAGGTAACTTACAAATATTATAATATTTCCTCAATCATAGTTGTTACTTCTTGAACAGAAATCTCTTTGGCAACAGACAATTCACTCACAATCATTGAAAATGCATTATCATAAAGTTTTTTTTCTATAGATGATAACCCTCGCATTTTATGGCGTAAAGAAAGATTTTTAGCTACTTCAGCTACTTTATAAATACAACCGCTTTTCATTTTGTCTAAATTGTTTGCATATCTTACCCTCCAATCAGAGGAATAATCCTCTGTTATAACCTCGTTTCTTAAAACATCTATTACCTTTGATACCTCGTTTTCTTGAATAACACCTCTTAGTTTTATCCTCTCTACCGATGAAGTAGGAATCATCACCCGCATTTTATCCATCAATAATTTTAAAATATAATAGGTTTGTCCTTTCCCAAGTACCTCATGTTCTTCAATTGCTTCTATTGTTCCTGCTCCATGTAAAGGGTAAACAATTTTATCGCCTACTTCAAACATTTCTTTCTCCCTTTTATTCAGATATCAACGAACAGATAGTTAGAAGTTCAGAATATAAAATTAATAATTTTACTTTTGATTATATTATATCACAATTAACCTCAAAAGTCAAAAGAAAACTTTAAGGTATTTTTCATTTCTTTCGTATCTACTTATGATAAAAGGGATTAGAAGGTAGAAGAAAGAAATTAAATAATTTTCGGGGTAAATATCTTTTTTTTAAAATAAGAATTGCCGTCCTCTACCACATTACCATCTATAAGAGATATTTTCCTATTAGCAAAATTAGCAATCATTTCATTATGTGTAACTAAAAGGATGGTAATCTCATCATTTTCATTAAGTCTTTTAAAAATCTCCATAATCTCATTAGAGGTTTTGGTATCTAAATTACCAGTTGGTTCATCGGCTAATATAATTGCAGGGTTATTGACCAATGCCCTGGCAATCGCTACTCGTTGTGCCTCTCCTCCTGATAACTCTGTTGGTTTATGATTTGCCCTTATCTTCAGGTCAACTTTTTCTAATAATTTTAATGCCTGGTTTTGTCTATCTCTTCTATCCATACCTGCATAAATAAGAGGTAATTCTATATTTCGTAAGGCAGTAAGTCTGGGGAGTAAATTAAAGGTTTGAAAGACAAAACCCATTTTCTTTAGTCT